>JBDOMX010000268.1:0-11928 GCA_039831615.1 Planctomycetaceae bacterium | reverse complement strand
AGCAATCGAGTCTGGACGGCTGCCGGCATGTGGCCGATCTCGTCGAGAAACAGCGTGCCCCCATCCGCCGCGCGAAACACACCCTCTCGATGCCTGTCTGCTCCCGTGAACGCACCCTTCACGGGCCCAAACAGCTCACTCTCAATCAATGACTCGGCAATGGCAGCGGCATTGACGGCTACGAACGGACTCGTCCCACGACGACTGCGTTGATGCAGCTCTTGCGCGATCAATTCCTTACCCGTTCCGCTCTCGCCTCGAATCAGCACAGGCAGGTTCACAGACGCCGCCTTGTCGATGTTGCGGAACAGTCGCTGCATGGGGCCACTGGCTCCGAGCATCGATCCGAAACGAATCCCACTCTCGACCTGATCCTGCAGGCTGGCCACCTTTTGCTGCAGCCGACAGCGTTCCTCCGATCGCCGGGCGATCGAACGTACGTGATCGATGTCGTAAGGCTTAGTGAGAAAGTCGGCTGCGCCGCGACGAATACATTCCACTGCGCGATCAACTGAGTCGTTTGCCGTGACCACGATAATCTCGGGCATACTGTCGATCGGCCGGGATTGCAGTTCCTCGAGGACCCCCATGCCGTCCAAAACCGGCATCGTGAGATCCAAAAAGACCAGATCGGGCGCCTGTTCGCGAATCAGTTGCAGCGCCTGTCGGCCGTTTTCGGCCTCCAGCAGGATGCGGTCTTTGGCACGCAGTGCTTTGACCGTGCCGTAGCGGGCGGCGGGTTCGTCTTCAACAATGAGGATTTTCATGGGATGATTCTGTCCTGAGGTCGCACCGGCATTGTGACGCGAAATTCCGTTCCCTCCGTGGAGTGGCTGCTGCACTGAATCGTCCCTCCCGTTTCACGTACTCGTTCTGCCACGAGATACAGTCCCAGCCCCGTGCCTTCTTCTTTTCCCGTCACGAAAGGCTCAAAGAGTTGTTCATGTAGTTCCACTGGGATACCGGGACCGTTGTCGCAGACCCGGACCGTCAACAGGTTGTCGTGAGTTCGTGTTTCGATCGTGACCTGAGACGCTTCCGGCACCTGCGAGGCGGCTTCGATGGCGTTCTTGATCAGATTGAAGAAGATTTCGCTGAGCGTCGCTTCACTCCCACAGACGAAGCGGTCGTTCGCCTGGAAATCCGTGATCAAGGTGACATCGGTCTGCTGAGCCAGGTATCGCAGAATGTTGAGCAGGCGTTCAATCACCAGTTCAACACATGCGCTGGTTGTCTTACTGTTGGCAGGCCGTGAATACTGCAGCAGGCCGTTGGTCGTTTCCGTCAGGCGATCGATTTCAGAAACGATCAGTTGAATATCGCGGTGGTGCCCGCTGGATTCGGCCAGTTCTTCCATCAACAGCGTCGAAATCGTCTTAATCGAAGACAGGGGATTCTTGAGTTCATGCGCCAGTGAACCGGACAACAAACCCAGAACCGAAAGTTTTTCCTGCTGCATCGCCCGCCGTTCTGCCACTCGCCGGGCTTCTTCCAGTTCGCGGTTGTGGACCGTGACGGCGAACTCATCCAGTAACATTGCGAGGCTGTGGAGTTGTTCGGTGGAGAAGCGGTCCCCACTGTCCAGACGACCCAGTAATAAGCGGCCGTGGATATTCTTAAATGTAAACTGAAACGCCGCTGATGCATGCAAAGTACGCAGGAGCTCACAGGTGGCCACGTCGCGGCATCGGGTCTGGTCGATACATATGTCGTTGTTCGGGAATTCGATTTGATAGACGGCGAATGGATCGGTGGGGGGGACGACAACGTGAGAATTACGTGACCTGGTCGGTTTTACTGTCGCATGGAAAAAGCGGTCCGGAGAAAGTCCGACCCACACTGACTCCACCTGCATTGCCGTCCGAACAGCCTCCGCGAACCATTCCATTGTTTGCTCGACACGATCACCGGACCGCAGCAGAAGTTGAGACGACAGGTGTCGTGTGGCCTCTCGTGCCTGCGAGACGTCAGTGCCCATCAGGTAACGCAGGCCTTCGCGCACTCGATTGCGAAGTGGTTGCCATGCGAGCACGAGAACCAGAACCGCCACGAATTCGATCAGCACGAAATCGAGATTCAGGGACTCCGTGAGTCGATCGGTGACCGGAGCCATGACGACGCGGTGCAGCCACAGGATTCCGATCAAAATGGCACCGTACCCCAAAGTGCGTTCCAGCATTAACGGCATCAGCCGACGATGAAAGATGCTCCAAAAGAAACACAGAGTTGGGACGAGCAGTGACATGGTGGCCGGAATTCGCAGCCAGGGCGCAGATGTTGAATCATCAGACACGACCGGATACACGATTGCCAGTCCGGTAATGACGACGAGACAACTCGTCATTTGAAGCAGCAGGCTGTGGCTGCCTGGCAATTGAAGTTTGTTGCGCAGAGTCCAGAAGATGGTTGCTGCGCTGAGATTGGCGAGAGTAAGCCATGTCAGAAAGAGGACATGAAAACTCTCAGTGCTCTGCAGGAAATCACGTGAGCCGGATTGGAAGATCGCGATGCTGACGGGGACCAGCAGCAGCACCGGAGCATACAGAACGGCATATCGTGGGTTCGATGGCGGACGTGCCACCGCACCGGAATCACGCAGCCGCAACGCCCCGTGAAGAAAGCCGCCGGGCAGTACCAGTAAACCGCCAGCCATGGCCGAGATGATCGTGCAGTCGGCGCGGATTGCCAGTTCACCGACGGAGTCACGAAGGAAGACATGAGCGAAGCTGCCCACATGCCACGTCCATGTGGCGAGGAGCAGTGTGGCGATCCACACCGGGATAATTGGGCGGTTGACGCGCTCGAACATCACCAGCAGCAGCACGGTATCGACGACCGATGCGAACCCCAGCAGTGTCAACTCAATCTGGTCAGCCATGGCGATCAGGATACCCGCGTGACGACGAGACCGCCAGGAACGAAGCGGTCGTCGTCACGTGACGGCAGCGCAGGTGCCTGGCAACTTTCAGCAGAGCTGTCAGGACCGGTGACATCCTGCCTGACGTCCGGTTGAAAGGTTTTGTGCTCTGCAGGCAGGAGATCAACGTCGTCGTCAAAGATGTCGTGCAAATGTCCGTGGTGGTCCAGCAACCGGGTGCTGCATGTGCTCCCGTCTATCGTCCGCTGAATGGTGAGGGACGCAGGGCCTGCATCACTCTCCAGTTGAAATGTGACTTCCCGGATGTTGGCGGGATTCGCAACAGGCGGACCGCTGACCACAAAGATGTGCTCTCGCAGGAGAATGCGTTGTCCCGTCTGCAGACTGACCAGCCGTCCTTCGAATGGCGAAGTTCTTATGCGATCGACATCGAACCAGCTGCGACTCAGTTCCAGAAGTGTCCTGATCAACGCCCGTATTGCCCGCATGGTGCGCTCCTCGTGGCAGTCAGGTTCCGCCGGATCATTCGGATGCCGGTTTCGTTTTGAGCTGTTTCAATTCGGTGTTGACTCGCTCCTCTCGCTCCGCCTGTTGAAATTTTCTGGCCAGTTCATCGGCATCCGGATCACGTCCGTCCATGCGATCCCACGCTTCTGAAAGAGCCTCTTCGCGTTCGACTTTGTCTTCCAGCCGACTGAATTGGGCAAAAGCCGACTGACTCCCACAGCGTTCCATCGCTGCATTAATGTTTCTCGTCGTTGAAGCCCGTGTCATTCGCGCCATCAACAGCGTCTTCTTCTGAGTGGCCTGGCGGATTTTATCTTCGAGGTCGCGGACCGCTTCCTGCAGCCTGCGAACAGCATCAGACTGTTTTGTGTACTCCGCCTCGTGGCGGTCGGCTCGTTGCTGACTCGAGTGCTTTTGTTCCAGGGCTGAACGGGCTGTGGCTTCTTCATTCTTCCGCATTGCTGTTTCCGCACGGTCCTGCCAGGTTCGTACTTCTTCGCACTCGCGCCGGCACCGTTTTCGCATCTGGATTTCATCTGCGATCGCCTCCGCGACTCTGCTGCGAACGATGTCCAGCTCGTGCTGCATGTCAAAGATCAATTGATGCAGCATGCGTTCGGGGTCTTCGACTTTCTCTCTCAGTGATGTGATGCTGGATCTCATGACCAGACTGAATTGATTGAGCCATTTCATCGTTCGTTCCTTTCAGTGAAATCGAAACAGAATTCGGCAGAACGGTCGCAGTCAGCGCCTCCGTTCCTACCGCCACGTTGCCAGCTCTACTGACAGAAAACGAATGCGTTGCCGCAGACGATCTCGATGGTTCTCACAGTAAGCGGCAAATGCGATGACAGCCGCTCCTAAAACAACACCACCAACCCACAGCAGGCCGGGGTGATCGATTGTGGTACGCCACACCATCCCCGCCAGATCGGCAAGGAGAAACGCGGACCCCGTATACACCAGTGATTTGAGTCGCAGTCCAATTGCAAGCAGCACAACCACGACGGACAACACCATGAGTGTCAGCAGATGCAGCCAGCTGCCTCCAATAATCTCAAACGTCGGTGACACGAGAATTGTCAATGCTCCGATGTACCGCAGCAGATCATGCGAAGACCTGGGCAGCTCGCGTTTCATGAGCTCCACAAAGCCGATGATTGATAGGCCGATCGGGACCATGTACAGCTGAGCGTCGTGCAGCCCTAACGAATTCCACAACAACATCACAGACAGGTCGAAGATCCCCAGTGCTCCGAGGGCAAACCGACGCTGGCGGGTCACCACTGCTTCGTGAAAGTAGATGGCGGCAGCGGCCAACATCGCCAGGCTGTGCAGGCCTGGCATGAGCATTCCTGGAGTCAGGACGACACGTCCGACCCCAAGGAGCGCGACCAGTCCCGGCAGGAGTTGACCGGTTGCCAGCAACGGTGGAGCTGCGATTTCATACCGAGGGAGTTTTCTGCACTGTCGCGACGCAAGCAGGCAAACGAACGCTGTTGCCACCAGGGCAAGCTGAGAAGTGCCGGCTCCAGGATCAATCAGACCGTGCCGCAGGACCCACATGGCAGCCACACAGGGCATCGTCAGGCTGGACCAGATGTGACGGGTACACTGTCGTCGAACGCCGCGTGCGAATTCTGTCGCAGCAGTGATCGTCAACGCGGTCAGCATGATCCCGGCATGTCCGATGCTGTAGCTGGCCGGTCCGAAGGCCAGCGAGATCAGTACGACGACAACGATGCGAAGGAGCCGGCTCCAGCCGTGCGCAATCGAGCGTTCAAAGAACCCTGATTCGTGTTCAAACAGGGGAATGCTGATCGCTGCGCCCAGCAGCATGAGTGGAATGGCACGCAACATATCCGGGTCGGTCAGAACTGAGCTCACCAGTCCGTTGAGTCCACCGAGCGCCGCGGCCAGGTAAAGCAGCTGGACGTTCGTGACCATGGCGAGCCAGGTTCGACTTAATCGACTCAGGCCGCGCCAGTCCGCAGCAGCGAACGATGCAATAGCGACTCCTGCCGCCAGTCGGACGGGATATGAAAGCCACAGACAGGACATCGCCAGGATGGCCATGAGCCAGAATTGACTGGTTCGCGCGACCGACCTGACAACCAGACTTTCGCCACGGCGAGCCACCAAATAGCAGCTGGCCGCAGTCACGGCCCAGATGACGGCAGACCAGTCCGGAAGAAAGGTGTGCCTCACTCCGGTCACGATGAGGGCGGAGATGCAGAATGGCAGGAGAAACGTTCCTGTGATGGCAGCCGGCCGTTCCTTCGTCAGGATTCCGGCGATCAACAGCCAGATCACCGATGTGAAAGTGACCGCACGACTGACAAGCGGGAGTTCACGAGTTTCAGGTAGTGAAAAACAGATGCCGAGGAGGGCCGGCAGGTGATAAAAAACGGCCAGACACCCCAGTGTCATCAGGCTCAAGTCGCAGAGTGGCACAACGAAGGCCAGTGTCTGACGTGCCCGGCCGCTTAATTCAATCTTTGCTGATTCGTCCTCGGGTGAGATGCTTGTGCTGATACGGCGTCGCATGTCAAACAGCGAACTGCCGTGGCCGAGGTACCAGGTAAATCTCAGACCCAGCAGACCGATCGCGCTGGTGACAATCACTGTCGCCGACGATCCGATGCACAAGGTGGAAACGTCAGGGACGACTCCGCCGAAGGAACACAACGATGCAAAACCGATCGCGATCCACACGGTCACGCCGGCTGCGTAACCGGGATGGCGGAACGTATACAGAATGAACGCCGCGATCAGAATCCCGAACTGCCCGACCTGATTGGGCATGAGTCCTTCGCCGAATATTGCACCTGCTTCAAGCATCCATCGACCCAGAAGGACAACAGTAATGATCCATCCTGAACGCTGACACAGGTTACGAGTTGTGCCGTCGCCTCCAACGAAAAGTGTGTTGAGAAAACCCTTTGCTGTTGGGATTGAGTTAAACAGCCAATCCAAAACCGGTGTCGCCGACATGACTGCAGATATCATTGCAACGACTGTCATCTGTCGGGCTGGATCGATGGCCGGCCAGCCCGGCACAGAATTCATGCAGGGGATGATGCTCCAGGCAACCGCATAGATGGCGGCGATTGAGCCCAGGGCGTATCGCCGATCTCGAAAGATGCCGCCCATCCCGGCAAAGGCGAACACGTTGATCACTCCGACCACCAGCATCGCTTTGACATTGGCAACCGACAGGGCAAACAGTGCCAGCAGGACGATTGTGGTGAACTGCTGCATCGGCCGACTAAAGACAGGATTCGCCCGCCGGCGAAAATACCGACTTCCAAGTGCGATGCCCGTCAGCAGCGGCAGATAGGTGAGTCCGTAGAAGGCGATGGGAAGTTTCCGTTCACCGACGGCGGTTGCTGCAGAATCACGAAGCTGCAGGGCAAGTTCTTTGAACAGTGTCGGAGTGAACTGGTAAGCCATCGTGGCGAACAGCAGCGACATCCAGACGAATCCAGACTGCTTCGTGTCACGTCCGGTCCAGGCCATGAGTACGGCCGCCAGTGCTGTCGCTGGAATCAATGCCGCTGAGTCGGGGAAACCACTCAGAGAAAGTGTGACGCCGGTTGATGTCAGCACCAGTCCAGCGAACACCGGACTCACTATGCGCCACGGATATGGTCGCACAAGATCGCCGGTGCGCTGTCGGAAGACTTCGGCCACCGACCGGGCCGTTGCCAAAACGGTCACTGCGACCAGGACGCACCCGAAGCCAAGCCATTCAGTGGGAATCGCCGGGAGACACTTGATGCCGACCAGTGTCAGAAACTGGAGACCCAGCAGAGCGATCGCAAAGAATCCGAAGATCGGTGCAACGCGTTGTTCTTCTGCAAGCCAAAATGTGTGGCGATTGACTTTGATCACGCCCAGCGTGAAGACCAGCCACAGTGCCGGCATTAATGCCATGGCCAAAAGCGGGGACGCTGCCTGCGGTATGATTCCGGCCACGCAAAGCAACTGGTAACTGATGACAAACGTCGTTTGTCGACCTGCCAGCAGGAAGTCGAAGATACGATTGCTTGCGAACCATGCCAGGGCAGCGGCAGGGGCCATCAGGGTCAGCAGTCGGAGAGTGCCCATGCCGGCTTGCGTTGCCGTGCCTGTGGACATCCAGCTGAGTGAAAGGAACAGGATGGGAAGCAACAGGAGCGTCAACGACTGCAGTACCAGTGACGTGATCCGAAGTGGCAACTGCTGACGGCAGATCTCGGCGGCACAAAATCCGGCAGCCGTGTAGGCGAGAACGGTGAGGTACTTGAGTGAAACGGGCCAGTGGGACCATTCGCGGGTCACCAGCATCAGCGACGACCCGAACACGATCCCGGCACCGATCACCAGCAACCATTTGATACTGTCTTCATCAAAGAAACCACTCAGAAAACGGTCGATCAACGCGTGGGGTGGGTTCTCGCTGGTGTCCGGATCGACCGATGTCTGCTTCGCACGATGGACTGGAACAATAGAGCCGGGATGACCAGCTTCGTCGAAACGTTCGCTCTGGATGTCAAAGCCGACACATGATCCGCCGTCACCGTCTGCCGGCGCACCGCCGGTTGATTCTGTCATCACTCTGTCGCCCCGTTGTGCCGTGGAGATCTGAGACAGAGCAATGCGTATTCACGTTTCGTGCCAATCACGCTGTGAAGTTGGGATCCGCAGCGCAACTCCCTGCTGGAACGGGCCTTCGGAATTCAGATCCCGCACTGTGATTGCCAGGACTGCAGCGATCGGTCTGCGGCGCAGTGCAACTCGACACCTGCATGGCAGGTCGACTGTTGGAAGCTGCCAGTCGATTGAACGTCCGGTATTGTTCGATCGCACTTCAGAGGATCGAGGCAGACGATCGATCGCTCATGCGTGTCAATGGGTCCGCTGCTGATTCCGTCCGGCTTTCACTGGACGGTGAATTCCACCTTCGAGTCGGCCGTATGACTGCCGATTTCATCCCGGATCTGCAGCTGAATCTCGTACTGACCCGCCGGCAGGTGTGCCGGCAGTGTGAACTCGTAACTCAGGTAGTAGTCCAGCCGCCTTGTGGTCGATTCATAACTTTTCGTCGGCAGGTCCAGTGATTCAATGGGAACATCTGATGAGGCTGACCAGATCTGCAGCGTTCCGCCAAACGAAGTCCGATAAGCATCTCCGGATTCAGAGACTTCAGACCGGGGATTGTCGACTTCGGCGTAGATCAGCAGGCGTTGACCAGGTTCGAATGTATTTGTCGGATACGTCTCGATAGAACCGAAATCTGAAATCCTGCTGCAAAAATCGAGTCGTCGAATCGAAAGACTGGACAGAGGTTCTAACTGCCGCACTGCCCTATTAAACTGTCCGATTGTGGCTGCGATATGCTCGCCGTAGTTAAAGTCCTCATCAGGGTTGCGAAACCTTGAAATTGCCATCATGAGTTCCTGCCAGAACTTCTGCTCCGCTGGAGACATCGAATCGATGGCTTCAGCCGCTGCAGCAGGTTGATCCGAAATCAAACGAAGCAGGCGGAGATTCAACTCGCGACGACGAAACTCGTCCGGTTGCAATGGGGAACCGCCGTCGGTCTGAGGCCATGTTGTGAGGTCCCGTTCCAGCCTCACGACCAGTGCATCGAGCAAATCTCCGGCGTCCGTCGCCGCATCGATTGCCTCAGCCGCTGTCGGGAGCTTCGGCTGCGTCGTCCTGCCTTCCGGTGCTCGCGGCGGCGATGTCTGCTCTCCGTCCTCTTTGTTGCCAAACCAATCCCATTGAAGTGGATTAGGCATTCGCTCGAATGGGTGCGCAAGCAGGACTCGCGGACTGCGGTCAGGTCTCAGCCGCCGCAGTCGATCGAGTAGCTTTTGCTCCTGAGGCGGTGTCGATCTGTCGGTGCCTGGCGGGACACCATGCGCACTTTTTTCACGACCGGATCCTTCTGCGACGGAAGGCACGCCCCGAATGTTGCCAGCTTCTGCCTGGCTGATCGCCATCGCTTCGACCGTACGTTCCATCGATTCCACCGATCGCGGGTCGGAAACGGCAGGTTGCTGTTCCGCCGGTCCGTCGAACAGCGCTCGAGCCTGGCTGACGGGGCGAATGGTCGTCGGATAGGCCGAGTGCGCGACCAGTGAACCTCCTGTTGAAAAACTATGGCCTCCGGACGAATCGTCGGATGTGGCCGCCGCGGGCTGACTGAAGTCCGGGTTGAGCAATCGTGCTGACGGAGCAGCAGGTTCACGAAACGCTGCCGCTATTTCACGCTCACCCGGATCCAGCTGATCTGCAGGAGCAGGACGATCAGCAGTGTTGGGTGGTTGTGCCGGAGTCCTGGACTGTTCGGTGGAGACGTCGTCAGCCTGCATCAAACTGGTGAGTGACGTGCCGCTTTGAAAAATCGCGCAGCCGGAAACCGAGAACACAATCAGCACAGACGCCGACAATTTCGTAATACAAAAAGGCCGTCGATTCACACAACGGTTCATCAGGTTTGTGCTTCCATGCTCAAACCGCATTTCGAGGTATTGCCCGCAGAAAAAGGTGCGAATTCCCCATCCTGCGATTGCCCAACATGATATGGTCGAACAAGTTACCTCTACAAGACTGCTTTCTCGGCTCCTTCATGATCCGATCGGATGATTGAAGCATGAGGGCGATCTTCCTGCCGGGACTGCCGAATCCGACACCGATCGGCCCCCTTGTTGCTGATCACCCTGTCAGGACAGGCTCTATGCCAGCCTCCGAACAACATCGTCCTGCCGTTAACGTTGAGAGCAGCCAGCGTTCCAGGGTCACGTTCTGCATCACGGAACTGGATCCAGGCGGAGCGGAACGAGCACTGGTAAAGATTGCCGTGGGGCTTCGTGGTCTGGGATGGCAGGTTAATGTTGTGAGTCTGCGCAATGCAGGATATCTCGCTGGCCAGCTCAGGGATGCTCACATTCCGGTTGCGGCGCTGGAGTGCGGAGGATTTCTTGACGTTCGCGCCGTGTTTCGTTTGGTGCGTGTTCTCAAAGAGCAACAACCACAGTTGCTTGTCTGCTTCCTGCATCATGCGAATATCGCCGGGCGAATAGCCGGAAGGCTTGCTGGAGTTCCGGTGATGGTCTCCGGCATTCGAGTGGCCGACCGGCGGAAGTCGGTGATCTGGACCGACCGTCTGACACGTGGCCTGACGCGGAAGTACGTGGCCGTGAGTCGTCACGTGGCAGATTTGCATGCGGACCGGTGTGGGATAGCTGCTCAGGATATGGCGGTCATTTACAACGGCGTCGATGTTAAGGAGCCGCCATCCCTTGCGGGCGACCGTCAGGATTCGCAGTTTCGGATCTTGTTTGTCGGGAGGCTCACGCCGCAAAAACAACCGCAGAATCTGGTGAGCGCTGTAGCCGCGTTTCCGGATGAACTGAAGAATCGGACCGTTGTCAACATCCTCGGAAATGGCTCACTGAGAGACGAGCTGGAACATCAGATTTCCTCAGCTGCCCTCGAGAAACGCATCCGGCTCCACGGCTATCAAAGCAACGTGACGGATTGGATGGCACACGCGGACGTCCTGGCACTGCCGTCCGCCTGGGAGGGGCTTCCAAATGTCGTCCTCGAAGCCATGGCCAACGGGTTGCCTGTGGTCGCGACTGCGGTGGATGGAGTGTCCGAGCTGATCGAGTCAGGTGTCACAGGTTGGCTGATCCCACCTAATGACATCGCAGCTCTGGCTGACGCGCTGATGACGGTTGCGGCAGATGCGGAGCTGCGCCGACGGGTGGCAAATCGTGCTTTCGAAGCGGTTCAGCAGCGTTTTCGCTGGGACATTACGATCAACGCCTTTGATGAGCTCCTGCTCGACCTGCTGGACAGCGAAGCCGACGAGCAAAAAGACTGTTGAGCCGAATCTGCGTCGGCTGCGACGGCTTTCCGGCCTCAAAGAATTCAGCAGGGTCGGGGGCATGGTTCAACGCCGTTGACCCATGATCCGTTGTCCGAACGATAAAATTTCGGATTGCAGCAATCCCATATCTGCCAACAACCTGCGTCCAAATCGGTGGTCCGGAATCGGACGAAATTGGAGGCCTTCTCTTGACGATCTGAGGTCGAAAACTACAGTCTGCTCTTTCCAGTGGTGACTTGTGGGGAGTTGTGGGATTCAGCGTCTCGTTGTCACAAGTTATTTGGTAACAATAGTTTAAGGATTTTATTTTTTTGAAAGCCGCGGCACTGTGGCGATTACGGGCACGTTTGATCGTTCGATCGATGAGAAACTTCGGCTGGCAGTTCCTCGGCAAATTCGCGAGGCGTTTGGGCTGGCTGATGGAGGCGAATTATACCTCGCTCCGGGCAACGAAGGATGTGTTGCCGTCTATTCTCCAGCAGGGTTTGAGGAGTTTGCTCAACGAGTCGCGAACGCGTCACCAGGTCGGACGGAAGTTCGCAAGTTTCTAAGGCTCTTTTATTCCCGCGCAGATCGAGCGGTTCTCGATAAACAATCTCGAATTCGCATTCCTGAACGACTTTTAGAACCAAAGCCGGCGGACCGAGACATGGTTATT
>JBDOMX010001114.1:0-2696 GCA_039831615.1 Planctomycetaceae bacterium | reverse complement strand
GACGGATGCCAACCCTCTCCATACCCCGGCCGAAGCCGCCCACGAGAAATGAGCCTGTCAAATGTTCCTCCAATGTTTGCACTATCGTTTGCGGTGTACGACGGTGGCCCTTACCCGATTTCGCCAGCATGTTCAGCGGCAGTAATCTTCGACTGCAATTCCGTCCACGCTGAATCGATTCGCCGTTGTTCAGCCGGTTCCTCACAGTACTGTGACAGATTACTTCGCACATGGACGACCAAGTCTAGAATTCGCGGTCGGAGAGATTCGATAGGGCGTGTAATTGAGTCGACAAATTGTTGTTTTATGCAGTGGGCGAGTATCCACATCGCCTCGACTTCGTAGTCATTGTCGGCATCGGCACGAGATTCGCGAATATAGCGTTCAATAACCGGGAAGTAGTACGAAAACGCAACGCCCCCCATGAACATGAAGTCTTCCTGATAGTTTTCGGGCTGCTCGCAAAACTTCGTGTATGCTTCAGCGACAGAGAGTCCACCGAAGTTCTTCCAAGCGCATTGGGCATCCAGACATCCGCCATACGGATCGAAATCCGATTCTTTAGGCCGTGAATCAGGTGTGTCGTCGCGGTCAGTCACTTTGTAGCTTTGCTGTGTAACAAATTGCGATCTACGTGGCGGCAGGGATGCCGACTCATGTCAGGTGGTGGGCAAGGTTACCGGCAACGGTGACCCTTGCCCGATTTAGCTGGTGTTGACAGCCCACGGTCCAAGCAATGCGGGAACGCACCTACCCGTGTTTTGACGGAGCATCTAATCTGCGCCGCAGGCGGCGAAGAGCAGTTTCTTTGGCCTTGGCTTCGTAGTATCCCTTTCGCACGGGGAGCGCTTCCAAGATCGGAATCGCCTCAGTGCGACCCAAACGGCCAAGCCCTTCGATCGCGTGACCGAAAACAGTGGGGTCGTCGAGGCACTCGATGAGAACGTCATATGCGGCATCGGTTTTGGCTCTAGCCAATGTCCCCATGAGCATTTGGCGGGAACTCGTGTATTTGACGCCCTGACGACAAAGCTCAATCACATCAGGATAGAAGTTCTTGTCGTTGATCGTGAAGATGGAATCTCCTACCGCCCAGAGCTGGGATTCAAGGCCATTCTGCGGGTACTCGTGAAACAACGAGAGGAGCCAGGGGACTGCTTTTCGGAACACTTTTTTGGGACGTCTCAGGCAGCGGGCAACCATCTCGATTTCGTTGGCGATGATGAGCTGTGGTCCGAATTCGAGAAGGATATCGACGACCGGCGAAGCATCGATCCTCTCGTTTACTATGGCATTGACCGATCGCGCAGGAGTTTTCGATGAGGCCAGGCGGCGATTAAGTTTCTTGTAGATTTCCGACATGAAACACGAATTACCTGAAACTTCAGCGACAAGTTCTATTCCTTGGAGAGCGTCAAGAACGCAACCTGCGGGGCAGGATCATCACTCGGGTGGCACCCAATTGGGAATACGAGTGGAGCATCGCACGATGACAACGAGTGAAAGCGGCAGTCATGTCCGAGTAGCTTTCGGTCGCGCACGCTTAGCGGCATAACGAATTGCGATCTATTTGGCGGCAGGGATGCCGATTCACTGCAGTACATCGAGACGGCCGTTGCCTGTCAAGTAATCCACCTAGGGACATTCCCGTAGCGTGTCCCCCACCATTTGCACCTACCCCCCCAAAAAACTCGTCACGCTATGCCCAGGAACAATCCAATGGCAGCGAAGAAATGCAAATGCGGTCGCAGGCTGATCCTTGAAATGGACAAGGTTCGTGGCAGGTGTTTCGAGTGCGTTAAGGAAGAAATCCGGGAACGGACGAAGCCGAGGAAGGATGGTGGTAAACGTGACAGGTAATTCAAACAAAGGCTCAGACATGAAACCGTTTTTCGTTTTGTTGAGTTCGCTTGTTCTGGCTGGTTGCGGTTCCGAAACTCCACCCTCGCCGAATCGGGGAAACCTCGTTGAAAAGATCGAATCTCCTGAGCCTGCACCTGATGCACCAAATGCCTCGTCGAAGTCTAATGAAGCTGTTGCGGAGATCAGGAAGCTAGGAGGCAGAATCAAACTCGATGCAAAGTCTGGTGCGGTGATTAAAGTCAGGCTTCGCGACACCAAGATCACGGATGCGGGGCTGGAGCACCTGAAAGGACTGACCCGTCTGACAGAACTCTGGCTCAACGACACTCAGATCACGGATGCGGGGCTGGAGCACCTGAAAGGACTGACCAGCCTGGAAACACTCAACCTCTACGGCACGCAGATCACGGATGCCGGACTGGAGCACGTGAAAGGAATGACCAAGCTGACAGAACTCTGGCTCAGCGGCACGCAGATCACGGATGTAGGGCTGGAACACCTGAAGGGCCTGACGAGCCTGGAAACACTCGACCTCTACGACACCAAGATCACGGATGCGGGTTTGGTTCACGTAAAAGGACTCACCAGCCTGAAAGGACTCGTCCTCAGCGGCAGGCAAATCACGGATGCGGGGCTGGAGCACCTGAAAGGACTGACCCGTCTGACAGAACTCGACCTCTACAACACCAAGATCACGGATGCGGGGCTGGCAGAAATTAAGGCAGCGCTGCCGAATTGTTTCGTAAGTTACGTAACCGGCAGCCAACCAGCAGCAGGCAAATAACAAATGCAGGTCGTGAAGAACATGCTGGCAAGTGATTCAAACAAAGGCG
>JBDOMX010000220.1:0-2697 GCA_039831615.1 Planctomycetaceae bacterium | reverse complement strand
AAACTAAAACTGATCACCAGAAAATCCTACGGCTTCCGCACGCAGAATGCATACGAAACAGCCCTCTACCACAACCTTGCAGACCTACCCATGCCAAACTTTACCCACTGTTTCTTCTGAGGAGGCTCTTTTGGTTCAACTGATCGCCTCGAAATCGTGACCGGTCGGATTGTGGATTGCGAACCTGGATCGCAGGTTTGTCGCTTGCGAGCTTGCACGGATCGTGGATGATTTAAGGACGACTTTGCAGTGTCCCGTCATTCCATGAGGTGCCCCATGTCCCGCTCTCGCCGCCAGTTCCTCCAGTCCGCAGGAACAACCACGTCCGCTCTCGCAGCCGCATCGCTCGTTCGACCGCTCTACGCCGCCGCCAGTCAGTCAGAAAAAGTCCACCTGGGGATCATCGGTTGCGGCGGGATCATGACTCATCATGTGAAGGGACTGGTCAGCCGCAAAGAGAATGTTGAGATCTCCTGGCTTTGCGACGTCGATCCCGCTCAGATTGCCCGCATGGCGAAGCATGCCGAGAGTTCTCAGTCGAAGGCTCCCAAACAAACCGCACGCTACGAAGATGTCATTCAGGACCGCAACGTCGACGCCGTGATCATCGCCACGCCACACCATTGGCATGCGCCGATGGCGGTCAACGCCATGCAGGAAGGGAAAGACGTCTATCTGGAAAAGCCGATTTCGCATGTGTACAACGAAGGTCACGCGATTATCGAGGCATCGAAGCAATACGACCGAGTCGTCCAGCAGGGCAGTCAGATGCGTAACAGTCCTGTCACCGCACGAGCTGCAAAGCTGTTGAGTGACGGCGTCATCGGCGACATCAAGGTGGCTCGAGCCTGGACAGCGGAAACTCGCAGCGTCGTGAAGCCGGTTCCGGACAGCGCTCCCCCGAACGGTGTTGACTACGACCGCTGGCTGGGACCGGCACCGAAACGGCCATTCAACAAACTTCGTTTTCATCAGTCGTGGCGCATGTTCCGCGACTATGCCAATGGAGAAATCGGGGACGACGGCATCCACGACATCGACATGGCAGCCTGGGGACTGGGAATCGATTCCGCTCCGACTCAGATCACAGCTCGCGGCAGCCGCATGATGCTGCACGGTCACGCCAGTGATTATCCGGACAACATGACCGTGACCTGGGAATTCGAAGATGGCCGGCTGATGGTGTACGAAAATTATCCATTCACAGCATACGGTCTGCATGGATTCGACAACGGCAACGTGTTCTATGGAACAACGGGGTACATGGTCTTTTCACGGAGAGGTGCGTTCAGCGTGTTCCTTGGACAAAAAGGGAAACCCGGTCCGACGGAAGGTGACGTTCGAGGAGAGCGGGGTTACGCCGAGCACATGGCAGAATTCCTGAACGCTGTTCGGACTCGGGATCGCGGGACGAAAGCACGTGCCGAGGTCGCTCACCGATCCTGTGCCCTGGTTCATCTTGGCGAAATCGCGTACCGCACGTCCGGTCGTCTCGACTTTGATCCAAAAATAGAATCGTTCGTCGGAAATGACGAGGCCAACGCACTTCTCGGGAAGACGTACCGAGATCCGTTTGGTCTACCGCAAATCGCTCAGGCCTGATGAGATGAGTCGCCGTCAGTCGTTGAGTACCGAACACCTTTGCACAACTGCTGAAAAACTGGCTCCGGCAACATTCGCCGAATCCAACAGTCTGTGGCAACTATTTCTGTGACTGCTGTGGCACATGGCGCGTCAGTCAGCCGTCCGGACTGGAGGTTGGGACGGTTGGGCGTTTTCTCGCGATTCTGCCGATCGGCGAGTCGATATTCCGGAAGGTGCCTGAACTGCAAACGGAGGTGCCGCAGCGTTTTGGAATTTCACGGACGGAGCCGTTGAATGTTGAGTGCGTCATTCCATTGGAGGTTCTCTGTCGAGCGGTTCGTTTGCCGATGTCTGGCCGCAGCAGGATTGTTGCTGTCACTGAGTCCCGGTCACTGCGGACCGGCGATCGAGTCAGGGTCCTCAAATATCAGCCTGCTGGCACCGGTGTTTGCGGACGCTTCCGGGGGTTCGGCGACCCGTCAATTACCTGCCACAGCCGAGGACGTCGTCCGTCCGGTGGCCCAGGGAAATTCCGTGGAGGCGGTTTTTGCCCCGCCGCTCCGTGAGCCATCATGGTTGCCCCTTTCCACTCCCGTCACCATCCGTGCCTTTGCCGGCGACAACTACGCTGAACCATCAGCGTTCGGGACGATTGAGTTTTTCAAGCCGCTGAACAGCTGGCAGTTCACGAGTGGCGACGAACAGGTTGAGTATTTGAACACGCGTGCTGCGTTGAGTCGCGAAGGCGGTGGTCTGATCAATCTGGGCTACGGACGACGACACTACTTCGCTGATTCTGACATCATTGTTGACGGCAATGCATGGATCGATGGTGATCACACAACCGGGACGCTGTTCCCACAGGTGGCGCTCGGCGGCCAGATTGAATCTTCTCACATGCTGGTGCGCGGACATTACTATCATCCATTTGGAGAAACGCAGCAAAACGTCGGCTACACGCCTCTGACAGGTGGCCGGAGTTTCGGAGGCAATCAGTTACTGCTGGACCGTTCACGTCTGGTCCATCATGCGTTTCATGGGTTTGAGGCTGAGGTTGGCTGTTATCTGGCGACTGGTTCGACCCCGTCACTGGCCAGTATTGGCTATTACCAT
>JBDOMX010001161.1:0-11947 GCA_039831615.1 Planctomycetaceae bacterium | reverse complement strand
CACCATCCACGACGCCCGGGCATACGCGGCCTGCGCTTCGAGCAGATCCATCAGTGTGTCGGGCAGCGGTCCGTCGTCGCGGATTGAGCCGGCGAGAACGTAATCGACGTCGTTCTTCACGCAGGCGTACATGACTCCGCTGGTGATCACTCCCTGCTCGACCGCCGTTCGGATCGAACCTGCCGAGCGAATGCGATTGATCGCCTTGATATGGTGTTGATGTCCTCCGTGGACACCGACACCCCGGGACAGATCGACACCCAGCGACGTGCCGAACAAATTCAGTTCAATGTCATGTGTCGGCAGAGCGTTGCCGGTGAGAAGTGCATCGACGTAACCAAGCTCAATGATTCTGGCCAGATGCTGCCCGCCGCCGGTATGGATGACGACCGGTCCCGCAACAAACACGATCCGTCCGCTGCGGGCGCGGATTCTTCGCATGTCCCAGGCCAGTTCTTCGACAGCAAGTTCGACGCGACGTTCGCTCGAGACACCGGCGCTCATGAAAGAGAAGTCGTCTTTTCCCGTGCTGGTCGATGGACGCTTCACCCGCACCCCTTCGACTCCGCAGGCAACGCGGTCTCCTTTGCGCAGGCTGCGAATCAGTGCACATCGTGCCGAGGTGGGTTTCTCTGACTGGTCAACAACGATGACGGCGTCCATGCGCTGATGTGTGGCTCGAATCCACTTTGCCGCAACGCGGATGTCCGTCGAATAAATCGTGGTGGAATAAAACGATTGCGGAGCGACGCCGTCCTGCGTCACTTCCTCGATTCGCACGTCGGTATTTTCTGTGATCGTAACCGCGCCGAGTGGCTGCAGATTATTGACGATGAGTTCCAGTCGTTCCTCGTTGGGAGCCGTCACACGCACACGTGCCGTTGAGTCCAGATCGTGTCTGTGTCCAACGACGAACTGATCGACCCGAAAGCTGCCGCCACCATCAGTGATCACGTCGAACAGTCGATTCATAATGCCCCCGTCGAGCAGGTGCCCCCTGAGCTCGATGTTGGTGTGGCGGATGGGTGATTCAAAGCGGATGTCTCGTGATGTCTGCGCGTTTTGTTTCCCGATGAGGCACAGACATTTGGCTGCTCCTCCGGCAAGCAGGAATTCGTCAAGCGGCGTCGTTTGCACATCGTAGCCCCACGCTCCGAGACGACGTGTGAGTTCCTTCGAGGCATGATTTGTGATTAAAGTGTCACCGATCCGGACTGCATTGCAGGCAAAAAGCAGCGCGTCAGAATGGCTGACTTCGATTCGGCGATCCTGTGGAACGCGACGACGAATTTCACTGAGTGACGCGTCGTCGAATGCTGATGGATAGTAGACAGCGCGGCCACCGGGGAGTGGAAAGAAGCACGTGTCCAGGTGATAGAACCTCTCGTCGACCAGCCGCAGCGATGCGACTTCGATATTGAGTTCTTCGGATAATGACTGGTGGCATTCAAGTGAACTTCGCACTCCGTAGCCTGCCCAGATCCATTTTGCTGCATCAGATTCAAGAAGGGCATCTCCTTCCCCTTCGAACGTGACGTCGTCACCGAGCGTTGTGATCTCAAAACCCCGGTGCGCAAACCACTCTGTAAACAGGGGGGACTCCGGTTGTCGCTGTGAGAAGCGAAACCGACTGGAAATGAATCGATCGCCTACCAGCAGGCCCGCGTTGGCGACAAAACACATATCGGGCAATGCAGGAGCGCCTTCGATCACGACGACATCTGTCAGGCTGGCGACGATTTCGTGCAGACGATCCCACTGTTCGACGGCGACATCATTTCGAGCACGTCCGATCTGCCCCTGCATCCAGGGATTGATGACGTACTGTACCCCAAAGTGTGTGGGGCGGCACATTACGATCCCTGAGCGATCCTTCATCGTCATTTCGCCTGATCCATCATGTCGCGGCCTGTGCAGTGTCCAGCAGGTCACCGACCAGCTTGAGCAGGACTTCGTGAGTCAATTGAATGTCGACGGGTACGCGGCCGATGGTGCCCTGCTCTGACTCGTATCGACGCAGAGTACAGTTCCCGGACGAATGTGACGTCAGAATGATTTCATAGAATTTAACGCCGGCAGGACGTTCGTCGGGTGGCGTCGACCGAATCAGTACCTGATGACCGGCTGCGTCCACTTCCAATGGGCCAATGTCTTCAAGCAAATAACTGACATGGTCACAGAGTTCCCTGCCCCATCGTTCAAGTTCATCGATGGGAACGTTCCGCAATTCAGGCAGGTTAAGGCGCAATTCAGTTAATGAACAGCTCAAGCTGTCCACAGCTGTGAAGTCGATCGCGAGATCCGCAATGTCTGGATCGGCAAGTGCCACAGTTGTCGGCGTTACGGTTCCCTCAAGGCGTGCCAATTCTCCGGCAAGTTGTGTTACGATCGTCGTCAAGGTGTCCTCCTGTGACGCGCGTCGTCGCGATGACGCTGGACGGGTTCGGAAATGTCTCTTCGTCGCCGATTGATTCGATGGGTGCGTGCAGACACCTGCCACGCCTACTTCGGTTTGATTTCGTGATTGGTTTCGTCGTATGACATGACCACCGGTTGATCGTCAACAACGGATTCGATACTCGCAGGGCGCTGCCACAGCATGGCCAGATTCTCAAGCGTGTCTCGGGCGTAGTCCTGTTTGAGCTCAATGCCCTGGTAGTCGTGTTTTAAGTATAGCTCACCTCGATTCCCATAGTTGCCGTCAACCACGTGAATGAACGGGCGTCCGTGGTTTGTCAGGTTTTGGAGAAGTTGGTGCTTGATTTCAACGAACTGCCGGGAAGCAAGTTCGTAGTACTCGCTCGAATCATTATAGGCGAACGAAAACATGTTGTGCCTGTGGCAGAACTCCGGCGTCAGAAACGTATCGATGAACGTCAGGTCATTGTGCACTCGTCGGACTTCGAAGATTTTCTCGCGTCCCAGTCCCGTCTTTCGGTCCCAGTGTTCGCGTTCAGCGATATCTTCGCATGAGTCCCAGTCTGCGCCGAACTGACCTTTATTCCATCGGTGTTCGATATCGCGAAATAACTCGATTCCCAGTTTGTAGGGATTCAGGCGATTGGCACTCGTCGCCATCGTGCCACTGTGGTGATCCGCGTAGCAGATGAACTCGGCATCCGTCAGGCCGTGTTGAGTCATGATCGTGGAGTGCCAGTAGCTGGCCCACCCTTCGTTCATGATCTTTGTCTGTCCCTGAGGTGCGAAGTAGTACGCTTCGTCACGAATCATCGCCAGAACATCGTGCTGCCACTCCTGAAGTGGCGCATGTTCCAGCAGGAACAACAGGACGTCTCGCTCAGGTTCCTCCGGAAACGACCGCGCATTCAATCTTTCTTCCTGATCGCGGAGGCGTTCGTCGGCTTCCTGTTTGAGGACATCGGGTGGGTTGATGAAGTCGTCCATGTAGGCGCTGGCTGCAAACCTGCGAGACAGGTTTTCTTCGTCATCGCGGGCCGTTTCCTGATCCAGCGGCCGATCGATACGCGGCTGCGACCGACCTGTCCGTTCGATATGCACGGAATGGGGATCAATGAGATCTTCCAGTGAGAGACAGGCATCAATAAATCGCTCCACGACTTCGTAGCCGTAACGGTCGATGTATCGATTCACTCGGGCGGAATGATTGGCCATTTGGTCCAGCATGCGTCGATTGATTGCCTGAAACCAGGCGTTGTTCTTGAAGAAATCGCAGTGACCATACACGTGGGCAATGACCAGTTTTTGATCAGTAATCTCGTTATTGCTCAGCAGATAGGCGTAACATGGATCGGTATTGATGACCAATTCATAGATCTTTTGCAGACCATACGCGTAGCCTTTCGTGAGTTCTTCAAACTGTGCTCCGAATCGCCAGTGCGGATACCGAATCGGAAATCCTCCGTACGCGGCCAGCATGCTCATTTCTTCGTAGTCAACCATTTCAAAAACGGTGTCGAAGAAATCGAGCCCGTAGTTTCGGGCATGGGCTTCCATTTCATCCTGAATCTGACGGATTTGTTTCGGAAGCGTTCGGTGAGTACTGAGGATCATCGGCTGGCTCCTTTGCTGGTTCCTCCAATGCAGCCGCCTGCAGCGACCTCAACGTAGCCTGATGTGCGCGTCACCGGCCCGTGCCCAGAAATTCTTTGATGGAATCGTAAATCGCATCCCTGTCCGAAATGTTCGACAGCAGCAGGTTCTCATGTTCCTCGGTGAGGCTGTCGAGCTCCGTGATGAATTCTCCGGGCCCGTAAGGACTCCGGACCTGTCCGTAGCAAAACAGATTGCTGATCGACAACAATTGTTCAGAGAGGAACTCAAGGCACCGCGAGTTGTCGTCGCCCCAGTTGTCTCCGTCGGAAAAGTGAAAGCAGTAAATATTCCAGTCGTCCGGAGGAAAGTCGCGGTCAATGATGGCCAGGGCGGATTGATAGGCCGAGGAAATTCTTGTGCCACCGCTTTCGCGTGTCCGATAGAACGTGTCTTCGTCCACTTCGTGAGCGACCGCGTCATGCACGATGTAGCGTCTCTGAATGCCGTCGTATTGCTTCTTAAGCCACGTGTCGATCCAGAATGTTTCGATCCGCACGATTTCCTTCTGCTCATCGGTCATCGAACCGCTGACGTCCATCATGTAAATAATGGATGCGTTGGCCTGGGGTTTTGGCACCGACTTCCAGGAGCGATAGCGTTCGTCATCTTTGTTCGGGACCACGACAGGGTGTTGGGGATCGTAGTGTTGTGACGTGATCTGCCGCTTCAGAGCCTGCTTGTAAGTTCGCTTCAGATGTCGCAGAGAATTGGGTCCGGTTCTGCGAATTGACGTGTACCGATCTTTTCGGCTTGAGATGGAATCCACGCCTTTGGGCTGAATGTTGGGCAACTCAAGCTCGTCGCCCAGCATGTCCGCGAGTTCGTCCAGCGTCACTTCGACTTCACGAATGTGACTGCCAGGTTCATTTCCGGCGACGCCCTGGCCGCTGCTCTCATCCTGTCCGCGGCCGATCGGTCGGCCCACATCGCCTTCGCCCTGACCAACTCCACCGGAACCCTTTTCACCGTGCTGGAAATGAGGAATTTCCAGACTGGGAACCGGGATGCTGACAATCTCTCGACCGCTGCGTCCGATCATTTCTCCCTGAGTCACGTACTTGCGAAGACTCTTTCGAACCCGGCCGCGCACGATCTCTCGAAATCGTTTTTGGTCGCGTTCAATGCTTCGAGACATAAGATGCTCCCAACGTGAAGTCAGTGTCCATTGTGCCACGTTCCTGAGTGCGGCGTCGTGCCGGCAGATTGACAGGAACCGCTCGACGGTTCGCCGGCGGCCGGCTCCCGGCAGCGAGACAGAAGTCAGGCGCGAGCGATCTTTCTTTCGGCAACGGAGACAGGATCCACACGTTTGATTTTCACTTACTCCTGTTTGGCGTCACCGCGAGCAAAAATACTGGCAACATACTGCAGCACATCAGTCGCAGATTCTTCGTTGTATCCGTGATTCCGAATCAGACGGGTTTTCACGATGTCGATTTTTTCCTGCGTGTCCGCATCGACCACGTTGGAGACCAGACTTGTCAGCTTGATGGTGTCCTTCTGGTCCTCAAACAGCTTCATTTCCAGCGCCTTCTGCAGACGATCGTTCGTTCGATAATCAAACTTCCTGCCGTCCAGCGACAGGGCACCAATGTAGTTCATGATTTCACGACGGAAGTCATCTTTGCGCTGTTCGGGAATGTCAATTCGTTCTTCGATCGATCGCATCAGCCGTTCGTCGGCCACTTCGTGTTCTCCGGTGAATTTGTTCTTCACTTTTTCGTTCTGCGTGTAGGCCTTGATATTGTCGATGTAGTTTCCGCAAAGCCGTGTGAGAGCCTCTTCGTCCGCGGCGATCGCCCGCTGCACTTCGTTTTTCACGATATCGGTGTATTCTTCCTTGACCACGGCAATCAGCTGCATGTAGCTCTCACGAGCTGCTTCGTTCGGTATCAGGGAATGATGCTTAAGTCCGCTTTCCAGTTCCTTCATCACCATAAACGGATTCAGGCTGGTGGCCTCTGGATTGGCGACCAGTGCGTTGGAGATTTTGTCCTGCACGTAGCGCGGCGAGATCCCCTGCATGCCTTCGCTGAGGGATTCTTTTCGAAGTTGTTTGACGTTTTCAGACGTGTAACCCGACAGCGTTTTACCGTTGTAGAGCTTCATCTTCTGCAGCAGCGACAGACCGGCATTCTTCGGTTCTTCAAGGCGAGTCAAGACAGTCCACATGGCAGCAGTTTCCAGCGTGTGAGGTGCAATGTGTTTTCCCCGGACCCGAAGTGAGTTGTAGTCCTTTTCGTAGATCCTGACTTCTTCAGACAGCTTCGTCACATAGGGCACATCAATCTTGATCGTCCGATCGCGAAGAGCTTCCATGAATTCGTTTGATTGCAGTTTACGATATTCGGGCTCGTTCGTATGACCGATAATGACGGTGTCGATGTCCGTCTGTGCAAACTTTTTCGGTTTGATCTTGTGTTCCTGCGATGCTCCAAGCAGGTCGTACAGGAAGGCAACGTCCAGTTTCAGCACTTCGATGAATTCGATCATGCCGCGATTGGCAACATTGAATTCTCCGTCAAAGTTAAACGCTCGCGGATCACTCTCGCTGCCGTATTCGGCGATCTTGCGATAGTTAACGTCACCAGTCAGCTCCGTTGAATCCTGGTTCTTTTCATCCTTTGGCTGGAATGTTCCGATGCCGATTCGATCCTGTTCAGACAGCACGATGCGTCGGACGACGACATCCTGTACCACTCGTGTCCAGTTCCCGTCATACTTTTCCAGTCTCTGGCGGAACATGAAGCGACACAGCGGATTCAGATCCCCCTTGATTTCGACCGGTCGAGGATTGTCGTCGCCATGTCCGTCGTTCAGGTACGTACAGATTTCGTGACGATTAGACTCCGGCACGAGTCTCAGAGGATCATCGTTCATCGGTGACCAGACGATCGAGCCGTCGTCTTCCTTCCAGCCGTAGGAATACAAAGCACCGTCGTCGGACCGGCTGTAACGTTCCAGACCCTGTTTCATGAGTCGGGCGATCGTGCTCTTCGAACTGCCCACCGGACCATGCAGCAGCAGCACGCGGCGTTCGCTGCCGTACCCCAGCGATGCAGCCCGAAAGACGTTCACGAGGTCCATCAGCGCCTGACTGAGACCGAAGATGGCATCCCTGCCATCATTGTCCGGGTCGTCGAAAAACCTGTACCGGATTAAAGCGCCTTTGCTTCCCTCCACTTCGTACGTTCCGGAGGCTACGATCATGTCGTGAAGACGCTGATAGGCGGTCCGTGTGACCCGAGGGTCTTTACAGGCGATCTCCAGGTAGTCCGCGAAGCTGCCCTGCCAGTTTTCCTGATGGTAGGCTTCCGGATTCTGCGAGTGCGAGATTCGATCAAGCAATTCGTTTGCTGTTATCACGGATCCACTCCTTCTGCTGGTCCGGGCATCTCGCGGTTAAGTCAGCGATCACATTTGAAGCACGATCCGATCGCGATGCGAAGTGAAGACCGTTCTGTGACCTGCCATGACTGAATCCACTTGTCCCGAATAATTGTGCGCTGAGATCACATGTTTCGGCGCAGCATCAATGTTCACTGGAAGTATTGGGTACCACGGAATGGTCAGGTTCCGGCTGCGATTCCGCAGAACTTCGCATCAACTGCCGCGAACACGGGCAGCTAACCGTTCTACGATTGCGTCACAGCGTTTTCCGAGGTGACATAGGGTTGCAGGGAAAATTGACAATCCGCAGGCGATTCCCGTGGGAAGCGGACCGTTAGCTCGTTGAATTGTTTCCTGTGCGGGGGAACGTTGATGAGACGATCCACCGCACCGGTAAATTATTGATGTCGACCAGCCTGATGGCAATGTCAAGATTTCTGGTGACCGCTTTTAACCTGCTCCATTTTGATCAGCAGAATCATCCGATGCCACAGGAAACCCGGACCTGTTTTGGCAATCAAAAATCAGTGAACGGGCCGTGTTTTCAGCTCGTATGTCAGGCCGCTGAAGTGGTCGAATTGAGGATTTTTCACTTTGGTGTTTCGAACTTCGACACTTTGCGATTTGAGCGGGAGTTGTGGACTCAGTCATCCCTGCAACGGTTGCGGTCAGGCGGTCGTTCGTGGCCGCAGCCGTCGACGACCTGATGTGCTCACAAGCTGGCAGACGGCTCGTTCGTGAGACCGACTGCGGCGTCTTCGTGTGCGGAGCGCGCCAGAGCGTCACACACCCGTTGAGTCCTCTTCGCAAGTTCCAGCCACGGATGGCTGGTCGCCCCGGTGCGGACAAGTTCACAGAAGGACTCAATCATGTGTTCTTCCTGTGGCTGTTGTCTGATGACATGTTCTGTCGCCTGGCCACGATCGTCATGAGTCCAGAAGCGGGGTTTGTTTTCGTCCCAGGGGCGTGTGAAATCGTCGCAGACAAGATTTCCGTCGGAACCCGCCACTTCGACCCACCGACGTTTGACCGTATCGAAGCCGCATTCGATTGTAGCCACCCTGCCGTCGGAGAATTCAAGGAAGCCATTCAGTCGCGTGTCGACGTTGTTGTGGTACTGGGCGCGAGCGAATACCCGATGGGGCATGTCATTGAACAGCCAGAGCGCGGCACCAACGCAGTACCAGCCAAGATCCAGCAGGGAGCCTCCACCGAGTTCGCGCTGCATTCTGACGTTGTCGAGGGGGAATTCGTCCCAGCGAAATGTAAAGACGGATGTGAGTTGTTTCAGGTCGCCCAGCTGACCACTTTCCACCGTCCGCTTAATCGCTGCCGCTCGGGGCGTGTGATACCACATCACGCCGTCAAGCAGGACGACGTTGTGTTGCCGGCACACGGAGATCATGCGGTCCGCTTCGCCGGCGGTCATGGCGAGCGGTTTTTCACACAGCACATGTTTGCCGGCCTCGGCGGCTTTCGTGGCCCATTCCAGGTGCATCGATGGCGGCAGTGGGATGTAGACAGCGTCAATGTCCGGATCCTCAAGGGCTGCCGCGTAGCTGCCGTAGCTTCCGGGAATTTGAAGTTCCTCCGCAAAACCGGCTGCTGCGGCCCGCGAACGGCTGGCGACGCCCGATAATACAGCCCCCGCAGCCGCCTGAATGCGAGGACCGACCACTCTCGCAATCTTCGCTGTTCCGAGGATGGCGAAACGCACAGGTTTCATTTGAATCTGTTGTCCCGAAGCAGAATCAACCGTCGATGGAAGCATCCGCTTCGCAAATGAGTGCGTAGGCGTTGGCGCTCGTTTCGGCACTGCGCAGAGTGTTCACGAAGTTGGGAAGCTGCATGAGCCGCCCGATTCTCGCGAGAATCTGCAGGTGAGTTTGCGAATCGCGGGCGAGCACCAGAAAAAACATGTCGGTGAGTGCCCGTCGGGGTGCTCCGAAGGGGATCCCGGACACGGTGCGTCCGAAAGCGACAACGGAATCGCTGAGAGCATCCGGGAGCGGATTGCGAGGATGGGGAATGGCGACGCCGTTGTCAAAGCCGGTTGACATCACTGTTTCGCGCTGTTTGACCGCTTCCAGTACTGCTGCGGGTTCCAGGATCTGCCAGGTGCGACCGGCGACCTGCACCAGTGACTTGAGCGTGGACGGTTTGGTTCCGGCGTCGAGTGGTACCTGGACAGTTTCGGGGCTGAGCAACTGCGAAATCGGTGAACGGGGATTCAAATCATTCGACAGCTGTGTCTGCTCGACGCGCGCCAGTCCCTGATCGTCCAGATCACGCAGCTCTGTTTCCAGCCACTGTGTGATCTCCATGCGGTTGAAACGCCATTCTCCGGCCACTCGGCGGCCCGGGATGTGACCTCGGCTGGCCATGCGTTCCACGTCCCGGCGTTCGCGGCCGAGTTGCGTCATCAATTCATCGATTGTCATATAAACATGCGACATGCGCGTCGTTTCACAGGTTTCCGCGAGACAGGTCGATGCGGGTGTTCAGCAGCTGCGATCGTGCATTTCGCAGCCGGTGACCGCGTCCCTGCACCGACTGCTCATGAATCTACCGTCCAACAAGCGCGGAACAGAACCGGTTTGTGCAGGAATTGTCGAACGGCTCCCAGAATCCGGCTGGATGTCCCGCAATCGGTGTCGTGATACTCGAGACCTGGAATCTAACTCGTCAAATCATCTGCCGGGCGAATCAGAGTTCCGTGTTCGAGTCTCTGTCGCGTTTTCGCCGCTTCGATTCATTCTTTAAGGACACCACCTTCACCATGCGGCCGATGTGTAGCGAGCGCCTCTGCCGCGACTTCTGGAAGTCCAGCGTCGTCGCTCGTCGCGGCATTCGAAGCAGAAAGTTCAGGGGCGATTCTGATGCGGCGATGTCTCTCGGCCGCTCCGGCCAGAAGCGGGACACTGTCGAGCGCTGCTGCGTTTTCGTAAGTGTTTGACCCAAAAGTAACGTCAATGACGGAAAAAATCTTCCGTATGCTGACCAGTTAAGTTCTGTAAGTCATTTTTCGTATTCAGGTTATGGTCAATGGTTTCGATCTGCGGATGGTTTCGGAATCTCACAAATTCACCCCAGAGGAATGTCGCGATTCGGTCAATTGTACTATACCCTATACCTTGGACTCCTTTCTTCTCGGGGTCCGGTATTTAAGTATTCCCCCCGCCGTTCGTCCTCGAATCCGCCTGCTTTTTTCCTTCCCCTGTTGCTGATTTCCTGCATTCAAACCGACCGGATTGAATGAATCAGCGCCGATTCGTACGCACTAATATTTATTGATGACACGTTTATGTAACTCAGTTCGTACGCGCCCCGTGCTGCCGCTGCTGTTAGCCGCGTTTGCGTTGCTCAATGGGCGACCGACACGGGACCATTTCTTTCCGGCGTCTTTCGCAGGCCCTCCGATCGCATTGCCGTCCCTGACTTCGGAATCAGCCGCCGAAGAATCCACGGATCCGTTGCAGGCACCACCCGTGTCTGTGTCGGAGGCCAGGTCAGAATCCGGTGAGATTAACGATCCGCGAGATTCGCCACGTGCCGAAACCTCACCGGCTCAGGCTGCAGACGTTGAAACTTCAACCGCTCAAACCTCAGAGGTCACATTCGATTGGCAGGAGGATTTCGCATCCAGACTATCGATGGTGAATTCCCGAATTGCCGTCGCTCAGGCGGGAACGGCCATTGTACGATACAAGGTTGAGTCTGAACGCAGGATCGAATTGGCCGAACTCAGCCTCCAGATTGCCACACGCAACCGTAACCGATACGCCGAGGGCGAATCCCAGCGAGAGCGGGCCTTGCTGGAGAACCAGGTCCGATTAACTCGAGATGGACACCAGCAGCTCGAAGAGCGATTGGCCTGGTCGGAAAGTCTGGCAAATGGAGGATTGATCAGCCAGGCGACGTTGGAAATTGACGATTCTGCCGTCAAAGGGAGCGCGTCGGAGCTCAGGGTTGCCGAAGACCGACTGACCGTATTTAAAACGATCGAGCTTGAGCGATCTCAAACTCAGCTTGAAGCCAGGGTGTTATCCGCTCAGGCTGAACTCGAGCTGCTGAAACAGAACGAAAAAAGTAAGTCGCAGGAGCTTCAACGCAACCATGTCGCAGCCCAACATGCACTCGACTTTATGCAGGCTCGCGTCGAGGACTTGAATGGGGAATCCGTCGCCGAAGTGGAACCAGGCCCGACCGGTCCGGTGGAGCTGTCGGGCCTGGCCAAAGAAGTCGAATTGGCCCGCTCGGCGATGTTGACGGCGGAACAGAGACTTGCCGCAATGAAGAAGCAAGTCAACGTCGCGTCTCAGAATCATCGACAGCTGCGCAAGGTCCTGGAGCTTCAGTTGGAAGCGTTTCGTAAAGGGCGACACGCGGGAGCCCTGCACGAGTTGTCAAGCAGGATCCGCACGATTACGGAGGGACTTGCCGCCGACCAGCAGCAGTTAACGTGGTCACGGCGTGTGATTCG
>JBDOMX010001121.1:0-2705 GCA_039831615.1 Planctomycetaceae bacterium | reverse complement strand
AAGCCTCCGTCAGGCTGATTCCCGCCCGCCGAGCCGAGCGGCGAGCTCCGAGTTGAACAAACACGCTTCGTGCGGATTTGAGGCACGCGTGTGCCCGCCGATATCGACCGATTTTCAAAAACAACTTACCCAGGTTCATCAAGTCACGAGCCATTTCCAATCGTCTTCCCTCAGCTCGGTGCTGACGGTGTGCCTTCCAGAAGAAGATGGCCGCCGACACATAGCACCCCTCGCGGTAGGCGATGATCCCCAACCCACACTGCGCATCAGCCTGGCCCACAACACACCGCCGTCGATGATAGTGGTCCAGACTTGCCAGCAACATCTGCCGAGCATAGCTCAGGTCACCGGCCCGGATCGCATCCCAGGCTGTTCCCAGATAGCAGCAGGCATCATACTCCAGGCCCGCTTGCAGTCCGGCGGACAGCGCCCGTTGTTGGCAGCGGGCCGCCTGGGACCACTGGCCCATTTCACGATAGACGGCCGCCAGATTGTGCGCGGCGACACCGCAAACTTCCACGTCCTGCCGCCGCTGAGCCCACTCCAGGACCTGCGAAAATTGCTCGACCGCATCCGTGAAACACTCGATGCGGGTCAAGAAAATCCCAAAGGCATTCCGAGCACGACAACTCTCGTCCTGGTCCAGCGCCTGCACATAAACCAGACGGGCCTCAACCCCACGCCCAGACCGCGCGAGTCGGTCCGCCCGCGCTAAAAGATGGCCAAGAGGATCCCGGACGCCGTGTGAAGCTTGCTGCATGGCTCTCCCTCGTTTCCAGCAAAAATCCAGCCGCTCAGGCCAAATGTCAGCCCAGCGACAGACTGCGAAACGAGAGACCACCGTCAACACCGAACGATTATACCTATTCTATCTATTGTGTCAATTGTATGCATTCTAGGGACCCGCTGTGGCAGCGCTGGGTCGCTGGGGATGGAAACTCCCTTCTGCCAAAATGACAGCATCCGCTAAAAATGGCGGCCTGCCCCGTCGTTGCTGTCAGGCTCTCTCCAAATATCAATTCTCTAACACGCTTATAAACAGTGACTTAGAACGTTTCTCACGAACAGGCACGCAATTCGCTTACGGTGTCCTGCGTCGTTTGTCCGTCCGCCGCGGACGCTGACTCAAATCGAAACAACGATCCTGCTGTAGAAGCAACACTGCGAGGAGAAACTGATGGCAAAAAAGTCTGTGAAAGACACCGCGAAGCTGAAAATTGTCCCGCTTGGTGACCGCGTTGTTTTGAAGCGAGCTGAAGCAGAAGTCACAACCGCCGGCGGGATTGTGCTGCCGGACTCGGCCCAGGACAAACCGCAACGTGCCGAGGTGGTCTCGGTTGGAGATGGTTACGTCAACGACCAGGGTGATCGCATCGCATTGACCGTCAAAGAAGGGGATCGCGTCATTTTCAGCTCGTACTCTGGCGATGAGATTTCGATCGGCGACGAGGATTATCTGTTGCTGCGGGAAAGTGACATCCTGGCGACATTCTGACTGTCGTCTCACGCCTGAAACGAACACCGTTGTCGAGGCCCTGTGGATTGGCTCCTGCAGCGGTGGATAGCTCAGCAGATTGCGTACAAAACATACAGAGTGGAACCCCAATGTTTTCCGCTCGCACGAAAGACATACGAGTTTCAGAAAATACTCAGGAGACGGAATAGCCATGGCGAAGATGATTGCCTTCGAACAAGAAGCCCAGGAAGCTATGCGGCGCGGGGTCAGCAAGTTGGCCAAGACCGTTCGCGTAACACTCGGACCGCGTGGCCGCAACGTGATTCTCGAAAAGAGTTTTGGCTCGCCCACGGTCACCAAAGACGGCGTGACGGTCGCCCGCGAAATCGAGCTGAGTGATAAGTTCGAGGATATGGGTGCTCGCATGGTCCGCGAAGTCGCCAGTAAGACTTCGGACGTCGCAGGCGACGGAACGACGACGGCAACCATCATGGCCGAAGCGATCTACAACGAAGGATTACGAGCGGTTGTGGCTGGAGTCAGCCCGATCGAAATGAAGCGCGGCATGGACAAGGCGGTCGTGGATATTGTCGGCAAACTCAAAGACATGGCCGCGGATTGCCGCACCAAAAAGTCGATCGCCCAGGTCGGAACGGTCGCTTCTAACGGTGACACCGAAATCGGCGGAATCCTGGCCAACGCCATGGAACAGGTCGGCAAAGATGGCGTCATTACGGTCGAAGAGGGCAAGAGCCTGAGCACCGACTTCGACGTGGTGGAAGGGATGCAGTTCGATCGCGGCTATCTGTCACCCTACTTTGTGACCGATCCGCAAAGCATGGAATGCGTGATGGAAGACGCGTACGTGCTGATCCACGAAAAGAAAATTTCCAACATCAAAGACCTGGTACCGGTTCTGGAAAAGGTCGTCAACGACGGAAAACCGATGCTGATCATTGCGGAAGACGTCGAGGGCGAAGCGATCTCCACACTGGTCATCAACAAGTTGCGTGGTACGTTCACCTGTTGCAGCGTCAAAGCGCCGGGTTACGGCGATCGCCGTAAAGCCATGCTGCAGGACGTCGCGATCATGGTCGGTGGCCAGGCGATCTTCGAAGACCTGGGCATCCAGCTGGAGAACGTCCAGTTGTCCGATCTGGGACGGGCCAAGAAAATCGTGATCGACAAAGACAACACCACGATCATCGAAGGCCGCGGTAAAACGGCCGATATCAAGGCGCGCATCGAC
>JBDOMX010000428.1:0-12010 GCA_039831615.1 Planctomycetaceae bacterium | reverse complement strand
GTCGTTCGACGAAATGCGATGGGTCTGTTCAACCCGCCTGCGTATCATCGAACGCAACAAATTGTTTCCTGTTCAGTGAAATGGTGTCTAGTGTGGCCCTGATCGGGCGGGACTCAGCCCCGCCGATTGATTTGCCGGAAGCCTGACCTGGCTTCACGAGCACATATTACTGGCCAGATACTTTGTGACGGGTTGTTCGTTCTTGTTTCAGTTTAAGAAAAAGTGTCTCAGTCAATCGGAGACAACTGACAGCATCTCCGAAACATGTAGATTCAAACCACGAGATCCGGACACTTGCGGCCCAATTCTCCAAGTAAATAGTGTTCAACATCCCGGGCGAGATCGAGCGAACAGGCGTGTTCGGCTATTCGTTCAGCCTCCGGAATTGATATGTGTCTGACGACTTCCTTCAGTCGGGGAATCGCGTGCGGCGTTGCGCTCAGGCGTCGCAGTCCGAGCCCGAGCAACAGCGGTACAAACCGGACGTCAGAGCTCATTTGTCCACAAACAGTCACCGGGCGGTCATGCTTTTTCGCTGCCTGCAGGACCATTCTTATGAGTCGCAAAATGGACGGATCGCCAGCTCGATAGAGACTGGCTACGGATGGATCCGACCGATCGCAGGCGAGAGTGTACTGGATCAGGTCGTTGGTACCAATCGAGAAGAAGTCAACTTCCCGGGCAAATTCCTCTGCAAGAATCACAGCGGATGGGACTTCCACCATCATTCCGACCGGAATATTCGACTGAAATTCAATTCCTTCGTCCTCAAGATCCTCCATGACGTCCATCAGGATCATCTTTGCCTGACGAAACTCCAGAAGTGTCGCCACGAGGGGAAACATAATCCGTACATTTCCCTTCACGGCAGCCCGCAGGATGGCCCGCAGCTGGATCTTGAACAGCGGAGTGCTCTGCAGACTCAGTCGAATACTTCGCAGACCCAGCATGGGGTTCTGCGTCTCATCGAAGCGATCCTGCATCCGCTGTGGAATCTTGTCGGCACCGATATCCATGGTTCGAATGACCACTGGTCGCTCACCACAAGCCTCGATCACCCGGCAATACGCCTGATAATGGTCATCTTCTGACGGCTCCCGATTGCCGCCAAGATAAAGGAATTCCGTGCGGTACAGTCCAACTCCCTCGGCCCCAAGCTTGATGCACTGCTCGACTTCCGTCGGAAACTCAATATTTCCGTAAATGTGGATATGGACTCCGTCCGGCGTTTCGGCCTGCATATCTTCCAGTGACAGCAGGCGTTGATGAATCTTCAGATTATGGGCTTCTGAGGTGCGAAAACTGGCGATCGATCCTTCATCGGGATCGATGAGAACCTGGCCATGATCCCCATCCAGAATCACCGTTTCGCTGCCGGAGATGCTGGCCAGACATCTTCCCAGGCCGACCACGGCCGGGATTCCCAGTGCGCCGGCGAGAATCGCCGTATGACTGGTGTGGCCGCCGACTTCCGTGGCAAACCCCAGTACAAACTCGGTGTTCAGTTGAGCTGTTTCGCTGGGAGTCAGGTCGTGGGCGAGAATAATGACCGGGGCAGTCAGATTGGACAGTTCTTCGCGGCTTTCTCCCAGCAGGCAGCCAAGTAGCCGTTTTTCAAGGTCGAAAATGTCAAGTGCCCGCTCGGCGAGATACTTGTTTCCAAGGTTCTGCATCTGTTCTGCATGCTGCCGTAAAAAGCGGCTCACCGCGTACTCCGGCGAATAACTGCGTTCCCGAATCAAGCTCTCGACCTCACCCACCATTCTGGGATCGCGAGCCATCTGCAGGTGCGCAGAAAAGATGGCGGCATACTGAGCGCCGAGCTTATCTGCGACCAGAGCTTCGTTGCTCTCGATTTCCTCGCAGACATGCTCTAACGCGGAATGGAACCGCGCCAGTTCAGCTTCGACCGCATCCCGACCCACATATTTTCTGGGAATGCGGAAGTTCTCAGAACCCAGGACCAGCGCAGGACCAACCACAACTCCTGGGGAGACTGCGATACCATTCCGGACCTGCATGAGGCGAAATCTTTGAGACAACAGGACTTACGACGCTTCAGCTGTCGAGCCGACCAAGCCGGAGTTTACCGCTGGAGCGTGCATGCTGTCGATCGAACGACCTCACAAGGTGAAATATGAGTCCAAAGTCCGCCTGAGAATTCGTGCAGGCGGCCACCAAAGCTGGCTGACTGAGCCGGACAACCGGACAGTCGGGCTGACGTGATTAGTCGGTCGAATTCATGGATAAGGCCGAACGGTTCGTGACGATCGAAGGTCTGGGACCGATCGTGCTTGTTTGCGGCGCGTCGATCTTCTTCGGCTCCCGTTCCGCTTTTGACTCGGCATCTTCGTGTTCTGCTGCCGGAATGGAATTTTTGGCAGGAGGTCCGTTTCCACGGTACCACTGCAGCAAAAACCTCGTCACCGGATACGTGACAACTGCTACCAGCGGTGCGACGACAGCCGTTCCCACGCCCAGGGGTATCCCGATATCAACAGCCAATTCCGTTAATGCCAGCCACCAGCCAGCAAATCCTTCGAATGCCAGAATCTGTTCAAACTGTTCCAGCGTGGCTTCCCCGGGAACGAAACAGCTGCCTACCTGGTAAAGCGCGTAGTAGATTGGGGCAATGGTCAACGGATTGGAAACGTAAATCACTGTCAGAGCCGCCGCTCGGTTGAAGTAGAACATCCGCCGAGTCACCAGCGCAAACAAAATGACTTCAATTGTTTGCAGACCGACGGTGGGCGTCATGCCGAACAGCATCCCGATAGCCGCTCCCAGCGCGACAGCATGTGGTGAGTCATCCAGCGCCAACACTCGGCGCAAAACAACTCGCGGACTGGACCAAAGACTGAGGAGTCGACGCCACATGGCGGGTAATGGCTTCAGGTCGGGAAAACAGGTGACAGCTCCACAACTATAGACCGAACATTCACGAATCGCAAAAAACGGCCCGGAATTTCGGTGCATTGTTCCTCCAGTGACCGGAAGTTCTCACTGCGGGCAAAACATGAGGCCCGTCATCCTTTCACCTGATAACCGATTCGCTTCAATTCCGCCCGCAGCTGCTCCAGTTGGTTCCCCTGAAGCTCAATCGATGCATCCTGCAGTGAACCTCCGGCCCCGCACTGCGATTTTAGTTTTCTAAGAAGTTCCGGCAGATCATTGTCGGATGCAGACAGGCCCTGAATGACGGTCACAATTTTTCCCCGTTTGCGTTTTTCCAACGACAAACGTGCCGTCTGCTTCTCGGGTGCGAGGTGACACGGCGATTTGGCAGCCGCTGGTGGGCACCGGCACTCTTCTTCCGGCAAATCACAGCGTTCACAATGGGGCGGCCGATCAAAGACCGTGCCGGCGAGCAGTCGTGACATCGATCATCCAGCCTGTGCGACGAGTTGTTTGAACATCATGCTTGTCGACAACGTACAGATTCTCGAACGACTGGACCTGCCAGGCGGACCGGTCCAGGGCGATTGTGCGCTGCATACCACGATTTTTCTGGTCAGTCTTTCTCTGCCTGATCAGCGTCTTTGACGACCAGCAGCTTGTGATTCTCAACATCGTATTCGTAGTGCAGACCTTTGACCGGCTTCGGCAGCTGCATTTTGTTGTCCTTGATCACACGCTGCATGAATTCGTCGTAGTCTTTCGGGTATCGACCCTCCAGAGCACGGAACAGGTTGACAGCATGGTCGAGGCTGAGCGCTGCGATTCGCTGCTTCAGCGGCTCGTACGCTTCCAGGGGGCCGGTGATCGGGTTTGTGATTTTCACTTCTGGTTTGACCACCTGCCCGTCACCTTTGAATTCTCCGATCCTGTCGGTGCCTTTCACTCGCAGCGGCTTGTTGCGAGATGGATCCGTGGAAATCATTTCATCAGCACAGCCCGCCAGCAGACACACGATCAGGGGAATGAAGAGTTTCATAGTTCGCCCTCCTTTTCCAGATGGTTACGTTTCACAAAACTGCGCACGAACAGGGCCAGGACCAGTGAACTACAAAGCATGGCGAACCAGTCTCCATACTGCAAATAGATCGTATTCCGGCCGTCCAGTGGCAGCTGCCCTGTGAGAACACCCGAGCATTCGCGGTACCAGCGATCGGTCTCCGGGTCGATCATGGATTCGGCTTCTCTGAATTCTCCGTCAAATCCAGCTGACGATGTCATCAACAGAAAACTTTCCGGATTCCGAATCCGACCGCTCGAATCGATGAATGCGGAGATTCCTCCATTCACGGACCGGACCATTGGCCGTCGGGTTTCCACGCAGCGGAACAGTGCTGTAATCAGGTGTTGATCCAGCTGGCTGGATCCGCGAAACCAGCCGTCGTTGGTCATATTCACAAGCACGTCCGGTCCGGCCCTGCGACCGGAATCATGATTCACGATCCGCCGGATCACCCGCGGGACCGTGTCTTCAAAACAGATGGCCGGCGCATAGCGAATGCCGCCGGATTCAAAAATCTGAGGAGCAGTGCCGGATTCGAGTTCACGCATTCCAGGAGGTCTGAACTGCGACAGAAAAGGGAACACTGATTTCAACGGCGTGTATTCACCGAAGACAACACAATGCATCTTGTCATATCGTCCGACGTATCCCAGGTCCGGTCTCACGAATCCCGCTGAGTTGTATTGTCGGATGCCGTGAGACGTTGCGGAAATTGTCGTGTGCCCGAACAGAATCGTCGTGCCAAATTCCTGACTGCGGTTGACCAGAGTTTCTTCCGTGTTCAGCGTTCTGAAAAATTCCAGCCATTCCCTGCTCTGTTCCGGTCGCGCGTAGCGCTGGGCGGTGATGGATTCCATGATTTGCTGATCGGTCAGGTCCGCATCTTCGGTCCAGACAGGAGCCGGCCACATCGTCTCCGGCCAGACAATCAGATCCGGCTGTTGTTCAGCCGCTCGTCGCGTGAGCATATCGTGAACATGGACGATCTCTATGGAACGATCAGCGTTGTGTTTCTCTTCAGGAGGAAAATGTCCCTGGACAAGGGCAATCATCGGGCCTTCAGTGACGTTCGGCGATTGTTGTCTTTGCCAGCCGTAGATGACGGCTGCGACCACCAGCAGCCCGCACGTCGTGGCTGCCACGAGTCGTTGGCGTGCGGACATCAGGCGCGGTGTTTCGAATTTTGGCGTTGCGAACATGGAGTCCGGGATGAGTTCCGAAATGATGGCCGACGACATCGCCGTCAGGAACGTAATCCCGTACACGCCGGTGAGATCCGCAATTTGGATCAATTCGATCCAGCGGTACTGTGAATGACCCAGAAAGTACCATGCGAAACCGGTCATCAGCCACGCACGCAGAAACTCGAGCGACGTCCAGACCGCCGGGACGGTCAGCCAGAGTGGAATGCCGGACCGCATCAGTCTCCGACTGACTCCGATGAACAGCGGAAAGTACAGGCTCATATAGAAGCCCAGCGCCACCATCGCAATATACATCGCGGGATGACCTAACCGCATCCATTGCAACGTAGCCACTGACCAGACCCAGCCACACAATGTGATGACGAGATACTGTCGGCGTGACAGCACGGGTGTGCGCATCAGGACACAGAACGGCACCAGTGCAATCCATGCAGCCGGGGCGATTTCCAGCGGCGTGAAACACAGCCACAGCAGAGACAACGACAGCACGCTCAATATGACGACTGGCCTGAGCGGCCGGAATTGTCGGGCGTCGATTTGCCCTGCTGCGATGATGTCGTCAATTTCCTGATCGACTGATTGAGTCACGTCCGTGGACCCTTCTTCAGTTTACTGATGGACCGGAAGCACAGGATTCCAGGAACAGTAATAGAACGCGCGAGGCACACTGGCTTCCATCAACTGGTCCATGATGCTCGGTGGAGCCTGTGTGCTTCCCATCAGCACTTCAAGCAATCCCTTGGGCGAAGCATAATTGACGACTTCGTATTCGGTGAGGCTCAGTGAATCTGCCAGAGCAGTGAGCGCATCTTCCACAAAGCCCGTTTGATCGATGAGTCCGTTTTCCAGAGCCTGATTGCTCGTATAGACCTGCCCGGTGGCCAGTGCTCGAACGGCGTCCGAATCGAGGTTGTCGCGGTTGTCGGCAATCACGCTGATGAACCGCTGAAAGGAGTCGTCAACAATTGCTTCCCAGACCTGAACTTCATCGTCGCGCAGGTCCCGGAACGGGCTCAAACTTCCCTTCAACGGTCCGGTGACGAATGGCTCCGTTTTGACCCCGATCTTTGACGCCAGTTCGGACGCATTGTACCGCGGCAGAATGACTCCGATCGAACCCGTCCAGGTGGTCGGTTCTGCAAAGACCCGCGCGTCCGGTCCGGCACCCATCGCAATGTAGTACCCGCCTGATGCCGCCATTCGTTTCATGGCGACATAGATCGGTTTTTCTGCTCGCAGTTTCTGAAGTTCATGGTACAGCTGATGACTGTCTGCCACGAGGCCCCCCGGACTGTCGATTTCCAGCAGCACCCCTTTCACGGTGTCGTCCTTGACTGCGTCACGAATCTGCTCAATCCACCGATCAGTGAATGGCGGCATGATGGTGCCGGTGAACTGAATCACAGCTAACTTATCGGAGGCACCTTTGCTGCCGTCGCGATGCACCTGTCGGACAGCATTCGATGAGGGGTCGTTGATGGCTGTGCTGGCGATCAGCAGCAGGTTCATCATCACAGAAGCTGCCAGTAGCCCCAGCAGGATCAGGCTTCCGAGGTTGCTGCGGCGGCGAGGTCGTTCCGACTCAACCTTGACGACGACGCTTTCGCCTGCCACGGTCACCGATTCTCCTGGCGAGACGGTCTTATCTCCGTTCATGGATCTACTCTTTTTGACGGTGCGGCCTGGGGGAGTGTAAGAGCGGACTCTGTGAAAACAGGCTGTCTTGTTCAAGTCTACCGGTCACCCGGGTTGTGCGATTCCTGCCTGTCTTCTCTGTTGCGTGGACGCAAAAACCCTCATTTGCTGGAGTATCCGGCCAATCGGGACTGTCGATAGGAACACGGAGTAACTGCGCGATTTCACTCATCCGAGCGGTAGACCGCGCTGTCGCTGCGTGCGAATCGGCTGGGCAATGAATGAACAGCTCCCACATGACGGAGAATTCCCTCGATGACTCGATCACATCGCCTTTTCCAGCGCATCACCGGCCGACTGGCAATTGCTGCCACAATCCTGGTTATTTCCTCCATCGATTTATGCGGTGATGAGCCAACTCGTTCGTCCGCCGCGTCGAGTGGGATTCCGACCAACCAAACGTCTGGCCGCACGTCCGTGAATCAGGAACTCCAGAAGCTGTTTGAGGAATCCGGCCAGCAAATGCCGTCTCTGCGGAATTCTGATCTTCCGTATGCCAATTCCCCACGCATGGATCGAATTCAAAAGCGCGAAGAGAAGTCAGCAGCCCCGGCGAAAAGCAAAGGACTGCTCAGCAGAATTATTGGCCGTTTCCGCCGCGAAAAACGTGACCACGACGTGGATGCACCGGGAAATCCCGCCAGTGTCCCCAGGGACGCCGCTGCGGCAGGCCGGCGCCTTGATTATCGTAACTCGGTGGTGCGGCCGACGGTGCCTCAAAATCGGTACATCGTCATCGCCACGGAACCAGAGACAGTGCGGCCTCCACGTGGGGCACCTGTCCGTCCGACCCGGCCCACCGGGACAATTCGGCCTGCATCGCAGCCGAGGAAATCGGCCGGGCTTTCCCCCAATGCTGCCCACCTCGCCCCGGTGCCTGCTGATGGTTTTGTGAATCCGTTCGAAGATTCCGAAGTATCGTTGGATGGCGAAACATATCTCGACCTGGATGCCGTCAGCGAGATTCCGGAGGTCGCCGACGCAATCTCCTTCGAGGAAACAGAATCGGCACCCGAGGGCGAAACAGAGTTTTCGTCACCGGAATCTGAACCCAATCCGTTCAGTGGGCTGCGAATCGATGCTGCAGGTGAGTTTGTCAATCCATTCGAAGCGTCGGATGCGAGTGCAGAGAACAACGAGGCGACCGACGGCCATGAAGGCACAGCGGCTGTCCCGCTGGTACGCGGCGATTCGCGTTCAGAACCGAGTCGTGTGGATTCGGAAAACCGCGAAAACGCTGCTCAATTCAATCCGTTCGCTTCGCCTCAATTCAACGGGACAGAGTCCGGACCATCGCGGGCGACTGCTTTGGTCGATCGGCGGCCGGCTCACCCGCTGATCCGTGACGTTTCAGCGTCTGCCGAAACGAGGATCGCACCGGCGTCCCGTAGTCGACGTTTGGCGCCCATCGATCGTGTTCCGGTGGAGCGGACTCAGGCGGAACGCTGGCGCGCCCCCGCGACACCCGCCGAGAGCAGATCCGACGATGATCGATCGTTCAGTGAATACCTCGCGTCGAAGTCCAGCCCTCAGACCCCCCGAAATCCTCCTCAGGATGCTCGACGGCAAGAAATTCACGCACGACGTCATCTGTCCGGCTTCATGGGCTTTTGTCCCGTTGAACTGCGTGAAGCACGAGATCTGGTGGATGCCGTGGCTACGTATGAAACCAGATTTGGGCTGAACACGTACCGTTTCAGTTCCGAAGAATCGCTCGAACGATTCAAGGCAAATCCAACCCGTTATGCTCCGGCCGCCGGCGGAGCCGATGTCGTGGCGCTGGTCAATTCCGGCGAGCAATATCCCGGATCGCTGGAATTTGCGATGTGGTACCGCGACCGGTTGTACCTGTTCGGTTCTCGCGAAACGATGGAGCTGTTTGGAGAAAACCCTGCCAGCTTTGCCGATCAGTATTGATCTTCGGCGGCTTCGATTGAATGGCGTCCGTCGAATGGTTTCTGTCGTCGCTGACCTGTGACGCAACAACAGGTGTCACCCAACAAGCTCGGCGATCGGCTGAACTCCGGATTCCACGAATCGCCGCGGGATCCCTCGGAAATCGAACAGTCGTTGCGAATCCAGATCAATGCCCAGATTCCTGTAGATCGTTGCAAACACCTGCTGGAACGTCACCGGACGCTCACTGGCCTCGCCTCCCATGCGGTCCGTTGCCCCGATCACCTGACCCATCTTCATGCCGCCCCCGGCCAGCAGCGCGCTGCACACGCGCGGCCAGTGGTCCCGCCCGGCGTTCTTGTTGATTTTCGGAGTGCGACCGAATTCACCCCAGACCACCACCGTCACATCTTTGTCCAGACCGCGTTCGTGCAGATCTTCAACCAAAGCGCTGATGCCCTGATCAAAGACAGGCAGCTCCTGTCGTGCCAGTCCGAAATTGTTGCCGTGCCAGTCCCAAAAACTGTGGTTCACTGTCACGACTCTGGCACCGGCTTCAACGAGTCGTCGAGCGACCAGAAAATTCTGTGGGCACATGGGAGCCGCATCACCTCGAGGTTTGGATTCATCACGTGTGCCGTAGCGTTCCCTTGTTGCTTTGGACTCTTTGGAAATATCGAGGGCGTTGAACAATTCCGGTGACGTGAGGATTCCCATCGCCCGCTCCGTAAAGACATCCATGCCGGCCATTCTTCCGGAGGCATCGGTGTCGCGGCGAAACTGATCAAATGCCGTGAGCAGCAGCTGTCTTTGTTCCAGCCGTTCCGGGGTGATGCCCTGCAGGACCAGGTTGTCCCGGCCGGCTCCCTTCGGCGCAAATGACAAATGGCCAAGTCCGAGAAAGCCCGGAGTTGGTTCGTTATAGGGTCGGTGTTTCGTGGTGTAGCACAGACTCACAAACGGCGGAGTTCCCGGACGCGTCGGTCCCTGGTAGTGACTGACGACCGAGCCAAAATGCGGCCACCCACCGGCGGCCGGATTCCGATCGTGGTGCCCTGTCATGCACTGATAGGAGTAATGAGAGTCGCGCGCACCGACCATGGATCGAATCACCGTGAGCTTGTCCATGTTGCGGGAAATCCCCGGCAGCAATTCGCCGATTTGAATTCCAGGGACACTGGTTTCAATTGGACGAAATTCGCCGCGAATCTCTTTGGGTGCGTCGACTTTGATGTCATACATGTCCTGGTGCGGAGGACCGCCACACAGGTAGATCATGATGACCGATTTGTGGCGAGTCCCGGCCGAAGATTCCTGTTCAGCTTTCAACAGCTGCGGAAGCGACAGTCCGGCCAGACCCAGCGCACCGATCTGCAAAGCATCACGGCGAGGGACACCATTGCACAGCTTCTGACGAGTGGATCGGCGGGACAGAACACAGAGCACGATGGGCTTTTCCGGCGAAGGTCAATGATCGTGGGTCTGCAGAATACCATGCGAACCGCCGGAAATCCACATCCGACGCAGGTGATACGGCAAGCAACAGCTGCTTCCTTCTCCCCAGTCGGACTTACTGTCACCACGCAAGTATTGTTTCAATTGTTTTTACTCGGTCCCACGACGCGTCGTCTAAGCTGATTTCGTCAACGGGCGTCGTCGATTTCAGACAACACGCGTTCTGCGCAATCGCCACAGATTCCGTGAGTGATCTGAGGCATCTCTTTGTGGTCAAAGAGATTCAGCCGTCTTACTGCAAGCTCGACCTCCAGCCAGCGCCCTGACGCTTCAACACGTTTGCACCAGCTGCACATAACAACGAACTCGTCTGTTCGATCGACAGTAGAATCAACGAACGATACGGCCTCGCGCGGCTCTTCCCGGATGAGTCGACCTGTGAACTGCACGTCACCGTCGGTGCATGACGAGATGGCCAGTTCCATAAACCGTCGCACTGTGGGACCGTCGCACCGAAAAGGAATCACGATCGTGCGCCGAGTCCGCCGCACCTTTTCAATGATTGTGTCGTATAAGTGCTGCATTTCCTTGCAGGTCACGAACTGGGACAGTGGTCGTCCAACCACCGTTTTGACGCTGAGGTGTGATGCTTGATTCTCTCGCGCGAACGACAGCCAATCGGAGTTCACCGACACGATTCGGTCGTCGGCGTTCACGCGATAGGTAAAGTCTCGTTCCATTTGTGCATCATGGATTCTTCATGTTCGGCGATTGGTCACAGCATGCCGACGCGGGACACCGACCTCTCAACCAGCCGTCTTATCACCAACGGTCGAGCAACGCCAGTGACGAGGAATCACTGCTCCGGACTGGTAATTCAGATTGCGTTCGGTGAAGGGGACCGAAGCTTGTCAACGACGACGACGTCGCCAGCGCGGACGACTTGTTATTCCTCACAACGGGACACCCAACCAACCATGCGACGTACATCCACCAGTACCACCGCGTCCACGCGAAGCGGTTTCAACGTCAAAGCTGAATGAACCCGACCAGAGACACCCTCATGCCGGCCGGAGCGCGGTAAATGCAAGAATGAACCGTGCTGCCATGAGATGGTTCACTTGAGCAGCTTGTTCGGCTTCAATTGGTAAATCCATTTCGGTCTCCCATTGGATTGGATAGCAAGTGAAAAATGCCCATTTACACGAACGGAAGCGAATACCTCAGGGTCATCCGAAAACACAATGCCATACGGTCGAATAGCCTCAAATTCCGACTCCATGATCAGCGATTCGAGGTCCGATGCTGTTACTTCACGGGTCTCCCTGATCTCCGCGAGGTGCCTTCCGTACTCTTTCACGGTCGGGTATAGCGGCTCTGCCTCCCCCCAATCCGGAATCCACGAGCGCTGACGAAGAAGCGCCGCAGTGAGACACAATGCCACAAGGACCGGCAACGCAAGCCAAATGACGGGCACTTTCATCTGTTCCGCCGAACCAGTGTTAAATCGATGCTCTGTGAAACGGACTCAATCCGCCGGGGCAATCATCCGGGGTTCGTGATACTGGGTCACCGCGGTGAGGGGAACGAAGCGGATGGCGAACTCCAGGATCGGCCCTCACGGAGCATTGGAGCTGCCGTCAGAAACGAGTCTCTGTATTCATTGGGAAGTGACAAATCTCCGGATGGCGCTGGCTCTCTACGAGACGCTGTCGCCCGCTAGACTCAGTACAAGCGACCATCTGAGTTCGTTGTGAAAGAAAACACCCGAAACCCTGCTGAAATCCGCGTATTGAGTGTT
>JBDOMX010000325.1:5251-12011 GCA_039831615.1 Planctomycetaceae bacterium | reverse complement strand
TGGCGATAGTCGGCGACAATCCCCGGGATTTCGTTCGTGTCGAGAGCGCGCGGCGTCACACGTTCTTTGTTCTTACCGGACGTCGTGCGAACGGGATCGCCTTCAAGTTTGACAGCCGACGGAGCGACGGGAGAGTTTCCATCCAGAAAATCGGGGTGAGACGCGCGGCCGGTGTGCCACAGCTGCACGAAGATGGGCGTGTCGCGACCATGAACCGCCGCCGTCACTTTTTTCCATCCCTCCACCTGTCCGTCGGTCCAGATTCCTGGTGCCTGAGCCCAACCCACGGCCTGCGGCGAAGTGAACGTCCCTTCGCTGATGATGAGTCCAGCGGAAGCCCGTTGAGCATAATACGTCGCCACCAGATCGTTAGCGACCATCTCTTTTCCTGCTCGACCTCGTGTCATTGGTGCCATCACGACCCGACTGGTCAGTGAGAGACCATCCCATGAAAGAGGCGAAAGCAAATGCGGTGATATTTCGTTCATGGATCGGAGTTCTTTTCATGCCGGGCGACGAAAACGTTGCAGGACTGCCTTGCCTGAGTGCAACTCCTGCGCCGTTTGTTTCGTATCAACGGCGACAGCAGCACTTGCCGTCGGATGCGCTGGCCCATGCGCGACGTTCGGAGTTCCTGCACGCTGCACAACCTCAGACAGTCCGCCGTCACTGACGCAGAGCACAATCCAGGATTCATCGGCCAGAATGTCTCAGACTGGTTTGGAAACGCTGAGAAGACGCGACAGAAGCACGACAGCCGAACATTGGCCGAGGACGTGAAAGCGGCCAACGAAGGCAATGGCCGAGACCTGGCATGGATGGACAAAAATGATTTTGTCCACGATTTGTTCATGAAGGCGACCGAAATGGCCGGAGATGGCGAAGGTACCAATGAAGAAACACCGGAGTTTTCCGGTGTTTTCTCAGGTGTTCCTGCCACTTCGGAAGAACAAGGTGGACCTAACTGGACTCGAACCAGTGACTTCCACGATGTCAACGTGGCGCTCTAGCCAACTGAGCTATAGGTCCCTCATCACGAAACTTAGCTGCTTGCTGTGTTGAATTCAATTCTTCTGATCGGAGAATCCTTTTTAACAGCCCAGCCAGCTTTTCTTCGGTCCAGTCAGCGTGAGTTCGTGAAGCCAATTGATTGTTCTCAGCCAATTCCCGGCGTTCTCGTCGCATTGGATCGGTATGACAGAATCCGTCAGACTGTATCTGTTGTCGTATTTTCCACGAATTGCGGACAACACCAGGCTGATCACATTTGTAATTCTCAACCCGGAATGGTGTCCCGCCAAATGCCTACTCATCGCCGCGGCGTTCGGATCAACGCCGGGTCCGCACTTGTTCTGCTCCTGATACTGTGCACCGCCCCGAGGAGTTCAGGCTTCGGTGACGCTGTGCAGCGGATGCAGCTGAAAGCACTTGAAGCCACACGTCATGCTGTCGAACAGTTCGAGCTGGATCGTCGGCCCGTGACGTTCAGGAATCAATTTGACGATGTGCGGACATTGCTGCACGTTCATTCACGCCTGTCGCATGACAGCGTTGGAACTCCTGAGGAGATAAGGAAGGCAGCGGTCGAAGCCGGCGTGCGGGTGGTGATGTTCACGAACCACCCGGCTGACGACTATGACTACTTTACTGATGGACATCATGACCTGCAGGATGGAGTTCTGTTTATACCCGGTGCTGAGGAAAAAGGATTGCTGGCGTTTCCACAGCGCAGCGTCGAACGTCGCCCCGAATTCACTCCGCAGGACAAGGTAGACACCGTGCGCGCAGCGGACGGTCAGGTTTATCTGTCGCACCTGGAAGAGCGGATGGACTGGGAGCTGGACGGGCTGACAGGCACAGAGATCTACAACATCCATGCTGATTTCAAGGACGAAGCCGGCCTGCTGCAGGCACTGCGTAATCCACTCACGTTAATCACTGTCGTCAGCCCCGCCTTTCGGCAGTACCCACAGGAAGCGTTCGCCGCGCTGCAGGATTACCCCGCTGATTACCTGCGTCGCTGGGATGAACTGAATCGGAAGCATCGACTGACTGGTATCTCCGCAAATGACGCTCATCAAAACACGGGCGTCAGAGCGATCGTGGGGAAGGATGGTCAGCTGCTGATCCAGGATGGGACCGGCGAACAGCTGGCCAGGCTGGATACCAACAAGACACCGGCGCTCAAACTGTTGATCGCAGGACTCAACGCTGGAGACGCCGTATTTGAACTGCAGCTCGACCCGTATGCCCGCAGTTTTCGCCATGTGAGCACGCATTTGCTGTTAAAGAGCTTCGATGAAGCGGCAGTTCGCGAAGCGCTCGCCGCAGGCCGAGCGTATGTTGGGTTTGACTGGATGTGTGATCCGACCGGCTTCGTCTTTCAGGCGACCGATGGCAACACCGTGTTTCCGATGGGCAGTGAGATGGCGCTGACAGATGGTCTGCAGCTGCAGGCGGAAGCACCTCTTGCCGGCACATTCAAGGTCATCCATAACGGCCTCGAGGTTCATCACTCCCGCGGTCGGAGTCTTGAATTCTCTGTGACAGAATCCGGGGTTTATCGAGTTGAAGTGTGGCTCAATTTTCCCGAGGAACCTCGCATCTGGATTCTGTCGAATCCTGTGTATGTTGGACTTCCATCACGCGATCAACCATAACCCGTCGTTCAATTTTAGTTTCTCCACCTCAAAGGATGACTGCACACTCATGCTCGCTGGCCATTTGACTCAACGCCGAACCGTGCAACTCATCGAGACCGATGAGCCACGACTTCCTTCCGCCGCCGATCAACCGGGACAAATCATCTTTCAGCCGGAGCTGACGTGTCTGTGCGGGTCTGACCTCCCGTTTTTTGACGGAGACTTCGAAGGCCATGAGATTGAGTATCCGCAGCCGGTCGGGATGTCGCTGCACGAAATGGTGGGTACCGTTGTTGAAACCAACGGGGAACGCTGGACGGCGGGGACGCGGGTTCTGGCTGTTCCTGAGCTGCAGCGCGGATTGCTCGAACGCTACGTGCTTGATGAATCTCGCGCTATTTCCCTGGATCCACGACTCTCGGACGAGATCGCTTTGATGGCACAACCGTTCGGCACGGTGGTGTGGGCCATGCAGAAGCTGCCTAACATGATTGATCGCGATGTCGTGGTGCTGGGTTTGGGGCCCATCGGCCAGATGTTTGTGGCCGGGCTCAGAAACCTGGGCGCGAGGCACATCATCGGCATCGATCCGATCGCGGATCGCGCAGCACTGGCGACGAAAATGGGGGCGACAGAGACTTTATGTGCCCGCGGCGAAGATGCGGTGGAACAGGTGAGATCAATTCTCGACGGTGAATTACCACAAGTGGTCGTCGAAGCGGTCGGACATCGTGTTCAGGCCTTTGACGAAGCCGTTCAGCTCTGCGGCGATCAAGGGGACCTTCTGTATTTCGGCGTCCCTCCGGTGCCGACTCCGAACATCAATCTGCGCGCCGCCATGTGGAAAAATGTACGGATCCTGACCACCATTCATCCCACGTTTGAACGCACGTTTCCACTGGCCATGCAGTGGCTGGGTGAAGGACGGGTCGACCTGTCACCACTGCTGACTCATCGCTTCCCGCTGGCACAGATTCAGCAGGCCTACGATCTGTTTCGAGACCGCAAGGATGGCGCGATCAAGGTTCTTGTCGAGTTTCCGGCGCTCAGGAATGGCCGATCAGCCTGACTCAATATCGCCGTCGCGCCGTGAATTGCAGCAGCTGGTTTTGGAAGCCGCCGCTGTCATGACTCAGCCAGCGGTCGGACACCGCGTTTTATGGAAACTCGACCCGGCTGAACTCGGCGTGGCCTGTGTGACGGTCGGTTTGCCGAGAATGCGGACCTGTGGTTTTCGTGATGCGTTTCATCGTCGGCTGGTTTGGTGGCCGGACGGTATCACGGACCGTCGGCGCGTGACGATCCTGTCGTCAAGAATTGGGGCCCGTCACGATCAATATCGCTGGTGGTTTGATCTGCTGCGCACAGCTGTCCTGCGAATCAATGTCAGTGACGAGTGTGCTGTGGCGGTGGATGGGACCGCGCCTCATGCTGCGACGATGCGGGCCGCAGAGATCTTCGGGATCCCTCGTTTGAATTTCACCGTGCACGATGGTGTGGCGGACACGGATCAGCTGGCGGACTGGCTGGCCACTCGTATTGATGAGACCCGAGCCGGTCCGGCGGGCGCTGATCCGTTGACATGGCGGGCTCAGGTGTCGCCCCTTCTGCTGCACGCAGCATTGCCTGCATGGCCTGCCGTGACTGATCAGACACGCCGATCGCCAATCAAGGATCAATGTGCGGTCGCTGCTGGTGAACGCAGCCGCGTCCTTGCCTGTCGGCCGGGCGGTTACATCCATGATCTGCTTCGCAACAGGCTCCAGGAAACAGCCACAGCAGCTGCGATCTGCTACGTGGCCAGCGGACCGGGAACGCAGGAGGGAGTCTTTGACGAGCTGATTCGTCTGGGCGCCGTTCCCTGGCTGGTGGCGGGAATCAACTCCGCATCTCAACTGGCTGGACGGGCGTCGGCCAACGCGACGTCATCGACGGTCGTCAACGGCGGGCCGCTGGACCGACCGCAGGACTGGCTTTGCCACTGGACTCGACCGTGTGCCGGCCCCTGGCCCGGACAGTCAGTGTCCGAGTACCTGGACGAACTGCTGTTGGGTTGCGAAACCTCGGATCGGTCTGCGCTGGCCACGTTGCTGCAGATCATGGCCCACCGCATCGTGCTCGCATCGGTGATCCGCAAGCGGCATCAGGCGGTTTCATTCACGGCAGTCGCACTCAGCGAGTTTCGGCGGCGACGTGTCTATCGGCGGCATCGGCGGAGATACGATTTTGAACCCTGGGGCATTGCGGTCCGGCGCGATGCTTTGTCGGACCTGGAGATTCAGCCTGTGCGATACGGGTCCCGCGACGAACGACACCCTGAGCAGTCCTCCGGATTGTTTCAGCCGGCCACCGATGAATCCGGTAGCATTGACTGGCGTGAGGAACAGGAATGGCGGCTCATGAACGACCTGCGACTGGATGTACTCCCCGACGCAGCCATCTGTCTGTTTGTCGATTCGCCTGCCGAAGCCGAGTTCATTCGGCAACAGGGCGAGTGGCCGGTGGTTGTTGTCCCCGACTGACGAGTCATTCAGGCGGACAGGAGCTGTGCTGTCATCTCGGCCCAAAGGTCGTCGACCTCGGAGATCGACCGTGCTGAATGACCGGCCTTTCGGAACCAATAGCCAGCGTTGCCAACGTCTCCCTCAATGAGATGCAGCAACGCGTGAATCCACGAGCCGGTGGGTGTATGGATTTCCTGTGCGATATTGTGAGCCTCTTCCCAGTTGCCGGCTTTGGCATGCCACATCGCCTGCAGCTCCGGCGAAAGTTCTGCAGACGGATTGCCGCCCTGTTCGACAGACACTTGAAATTCTTCCACGGTCATTCGGACATGCTTTCTGTGTTGTGAGATGCCGCTCGCGTATTTGCCCGCCAGCGCCCTTCGGTCAATGTACATCGGAGGCGGCCATCGTGGCAATCGGCAGAAATCGCCACTGATTGGGGGCTAATCGCCGAATGGGCCAATGCGGGCGCATGCCGAGAGCGTGCGGCTGGAATCAGCATCCCATGTCGAGTGCTTCATCTTGACCATGACGACAACAGCCGGGAGATTCTCTGCGAGCAGGGCGATTCTTTCTTCTGACGGAGGTTCTATGTTTCTGCTATTAAAGCCAGTACGCCTTTGCCTGAAAGCGTTGTCGGGACAGTCGGCGCCAGGTCAGCTCTCGATGGGACTCGCATTAGGCATCCTGGTCGGGCTTGTGCCTAAAGGGAACCTTCTGGCCATCGTGCTGGGGCTGTTGCTGGCTGCATCACGCGTGAATCTGGGAATTGCCGCGGCAGCGATCGTGTGTTGCAGCTTCGCGTCCCCATGGCTTGATCCTGTTTCACACGTGATTGGCAGCTGGCTGCTGAAGCAGCCCGGTCTCTATTCCGTCTGGACGTGGCTGTACAATCAGCCTGTCGTTCCGTGGACGGCCTTCAATAACTCCGTCGTCCTTGGCAGCTTCGTCACGGGGCTGTTTCTGCTCTATCCCGCTCACAGGCTCAGTCGTCCGGTCTTCGAAATGTACTCCGAGGCGGCGGGCCAATGGGTACGGAAGTTCTGGCTGACCCGTACGCTGATGGGAGCCGAATGGGCGGCACGCGTCGGAGCGGTGGATTAACAACCGGACGCTGCCGGACGATGGGTCGTTCATCGTGTGCAGCGATTGCCAGCGGGAACGTGTGACGCGGCAGCAAAGACACTGCGGGAGACTTCATTGTGCGATGGACGTGGCTGATTCCCCGATTGATTCTGATGACGCTGATCTGGTCAGCGTTCGCGTTTGGCATGGACCCGTGGCTGCGGCACACCGTCATACAAACGGCCCAGTCTGCCACCGGTGCAAAAGCCGATATTGGTTCATTTAAAACCGGGCTGTTTCCGCCATTGCTCCACGTCAGTAACGTTGCCCTGGCCAGCGCAAGCTCACCAGGCACGAACCTGGTGGAATTTGACGAGCTGCAGTGTCGACTGGGCGGGAATCCTCTGCTGCGCAAGTCGTTCGTCATCGAAGAGGCGCGTCTAACGGGCGTCCGTTTCGGGACTGTGCGCAACGATGACGGGCAGCTGGAACTTCACCCGGCACCGGAACCTCAGGCGCCATCGTGGCTGACCGAAAAACTCAGTGAAG
>JBDOMX010000325.1:0-5241 GCA_039831615.1 Planctomycetaceae bacterium | reverse complement strand
CAGTGAAGTCGGTGATGAATGGCTGGAAGAACTGATCGTCGACGTTCGTGAGCAACTGGACCCGAATACGCTTGAAACCTGGCGGACCGGACAGGAATTGAGCGAGAAGTGGGAGCAGCGTATGGAGTCGCTTCAGCAGGAGTTGAAATTGCTGAAGCCGCGTGTGGATCTGCTGGAGAAGCGTCTTGATGATGCGAAACAATTGAGGTCAGTAGCGCGCGTGCAGCAATACCTGCAGCTGGCCACTGACGGCGAACAGTTGCTTCGTGAAGTCAATAAGCTGCAAAGTCGAATTCAGGGTCTTGTGCCGGAAGGACAAAGCGATCTGAAACTTCTGGATCAGGCGCGACAAAATGACCAACAGCAGATCGTGCGGAAAATCCACCAGCTCAGGCCCAATCCCCGACGAATCACTGAGTCGTTCATTGGTCCGGAAATGTACCGACAGCTCCACCAGGCACTCTCGTGGCTGCAGCTGGGTTCAAACTACCATCAGGAGATTCGCAGGCAGGCCGAGGTCGTGCGGCATCGTGGTCACGATGTGGAGTTTCCGATTCTCAATCCGACTCCCCGTTTCCTTTGCCGTCGGATGGAGCTGAGCGGGGAACTCTCGATCGATCAGCAGCTGATGCCGTTCCACGCTGTGCTGTCAGATGTCAGCAGTGATCCCATGTTGCTGGGCGAACCGGCAGTTTTTCGACTCAGCACCGCCGGAGAGCAGCCACTCCGCATTGCGATCCGCCACGACGCGGCCACCGGCATTCCGCAGACCGACGTCATCGCAGAACTGCATCAAAGCGAGCACCGCCAGCTGAGCGTCGGAAACGCAAAGACCGCCGTCTTCGAAGCCGGTCTCGCGAATTCCAGATGGGCTGCTCGCATTCGACTCTCTGAAAACAACGTGAATGGAACCATCAGTCTGGAGTCAGATTTCGTGAAGGCCAGCGTGACTTCGCAGAAAATGAATCCGCTGATGCAAAGCGCGGTGGCCGACGTGTTTCGGGGCGTGCAGTCCATTGATGCCACGATTCAGATTGACGGAACCGTCGATGCACCTGAACTGGGAATTCAATCCAGATTTGGTGACAGCATCGCGGCCGGCCTGCAAACCGCGTTTGCTCATCAGGCGGAGCGCATGAAAGCCGAATTGACGAACCGGCTGGCACAGATGGCCACAGAACAAAAGCAGCGGTTGTCAAAGGAACTGAACAGTCGGTACCAGGAACTCGTCGCCGATCACAGCAGGACACTTCAGCAAGTGAAGCAGACACAGCAGCTTCTGGCCAGTGTGCGCTCCGGGCAGGCAGATCCACGTCAGTTGTTTCGTCAGGTCTCGGAGTCAGGCATTTTGCCAAACGGGAAACAGGAAAAAGTGCAGCGCCAGCTGGATCAAGCGGACAAGTTGCTGAAGGGCCTGGGAAGTGGCGTGTTCCGCTAGCTTGACGGCAACACTGATGCCAAAGACGCTTACCGAGTGGGTGACAATATGGCCGCTTCAGGAGTCACTGATTTGGGCTGGCTGAGACCTCGCAGGATCTGGGCGATGACCTTGGCTGTCCCCGCGCGCTGACAGCAACTGCGGCTCAATCGCAGGATGCCTCCTGAGTTCAGGCAGCGTCTCCAGCAGTCCGGGAGTTGCTTCCAGGGTCTGGCACCTCGAAGAACCATTAAGCCTTTCAGACGGTGGCTGTTCATGCGGCTGACCCAGTCCAGCGGACTTTCGACAGCGGGAACAAACACGTCGTCTCGACCGCCGATAACACTGTTGAGGGCGATCTGCAGGTCGATCCGGAATCGCAGGGCATCGTCAAGGCATCGATCGAGTCCTGCGCGGATCGTCCGACTGGCATGACTGGAGATATGGCAACGGCGAGATCCGGGCACGACAACGAGCGACGTGGCGTTGAAAGTGGCCGCCAGCTCAAGTGCCCGCAGCATGTCACTCACGGCGGACTCATAAGTGCGGCCAAGACTTCCGGTAAATCCTCCGGCATATCCCATGGTGCCGACCTGGAGACCGTTTCCGGACAGGGTATCCTGAAGCTCCTGCTGGCCAAGACGGATCACCTGCTGCCGCCTAATACTGACAAAGCGAACATTTCTGTTTTTGAGTTTCTCGATCTCGTCAGAAAGTTCGGATGGTGACTGAGCGTGCAGTGGTTCTGACTGATGAAGTTCCTGATCGGTCTGCGGGAGAAGGTAGGTACCGTTCGGCTGCCGTTGCAGGAAAACATCCATGCTGAATTTCACTTTAGAAAGTCAAACGGGCGGGCGGGTCGCAAAGGTTATTGTCCGGCGCCGGATCTTCAAGTGCAGAATCGATGATTCACCGGAAAAGAACAACATCGATTTTTCGTCGAGGTGTCGATTGGATGATGTCGTTCGTTCAATGTGCGCCAATCGCAACATCGTGTGGTTGCGATGTTCCCGAACAACAGATCTAAATGCGCAATATTTATTTTGGCAGTGGGCGCGAAGGACATGCGATTGTGTGAATGGCGCGTCGAATCTGACTGGTTGTTGTCGGCCGTCGATCCCGATTGCGGCGGATCTACAAACGCCGTGAAGTGACTGGTTTCCTGTGAGCAGCACCGGCCGTGGGAAACTCGCGGAATTGAGGCTGCCAACATTCTTACCAGTGATACAATGTGATTCGATTCCCCGTTGTAGATTCCTGTCGCACGACCTTATTCTTTCATAGTGGCCGAGGTGTGGCAAGTGAACCAGTGTTTCGGACAAGTTGTCCAGGAGCACGTGGAGTTTTTCGTCCGCGCTCAACGCTCAACGACCAGTCCCGTAAGTCCGCAACAGAGACCTGCCCTTGATGACGATTCATACCTCAAAGTTGCCTGGGATCATTGCTGTCGTTCTGCTCACTGTCCGGACCGGCACGGGCTTTGCGGAATATGATCGTGCCTTCGAGCTCGCGGATGTCACAGGAACTCCGTTTGTGCTCGCACCTGGGACCGATTCGAAGCTGACGGTTGTTTGTTTCCTCGGCACTGAATGCCCGCTGGCGCGTCTCTATGGTCCGCGTCTTTCCAGGCTGGCACGAGAATTTGCCGACGCGGGAGTTCAGTTCATTGGCATCAACAGCAATCGCCAGGACTCCATGACCGACATCCGAGAGTACGTGCGAAACTACGATATCGAGTTTCCTGTGATGCGGGATGTCGCCAACAATGTCGCGGACAGGTATCTGGCCACGCGAACTCCAGAGGTTTATGTGCTCGACAGCGGATTGAATGTCCTTTACCGGGGGCGAATCGACGACCAGTATGCACCCGGCGTGAGCCGTCGAAAACCAGACCGTCAGGACTTGCGACGGGCCCTGACTGAGCTGCTGGCAGGAACGCCCGTGACGATCGCCAGAACCGAAGCTGCCGGCTGTCTCATTGGCCGAGTTCGCCAGCGCGAGCAACCGATCGACAATGCAGTCACCTTCGCTGAGCATGTCGTCCCGGTCCTGCATCGGCACTGCATCGAATGCCATCGTGCGGGCGAAATCGGTCCCTTCGGCATGGAACGGTACGACGAAGTTGCCGGATGGGCTGACACCATGCTGGAAACGATCGACGATGGCCGCATGCCGCCGTGGCACGCCGACCCTCTGCACGGCGAATTTCGGAATACCCGCACCATGGCCGAGGCCGACAAACAGGTTCTCCGCGACTGGATCGCGGGCGGGCTGGCGAAAGGCGATCTGTCGACCGTGCCGGAGCCGCCTCCTGTCGTTGATGGCTGGCAGCTGCTCAAAGAACCCGACGTCGTCCTGGAAATGCGGGCCCGCCCGTTTGTCGTCGCCGCCGAAGGCACCGTCGAGTATCAGTACTTTGTGGTTGACCCAGGCTTCAAAGAGGACAAATGGATTCTGGATGCCCAGGTCATGCCCGGCAATCGCTCGGTCGTGCATCACATCATTGTGTTCATTCGCGCGCCGAAACTCTCACAGACCAGCGGAGTGGGCTGGCTGACGGCGTACGTGCCCGGAGCACGTCAGATCGAATTGCCAAAAGGACGAGCTCGCCTGGTGCCTGCCGGATCAAAGTTCGTCTTCCAGATGCACTACACTCCGACGGGCCGGCAGCAGGAAGATATTTCCAGCCTGGGTCTCGTGTTTGCAGACGAATCCAGTGTCACGCACGAAGTTTATACCATCGCAGGACTTGACCAGGAATTTGAGATTCCGCCTGGTGAACCCTGTCATGTGGTGGAGGGGCATGTCGGCCGTCTTCCGCAAGACGCGGAACTGCTGGGAATCGCTCCGCATATGCACTATCGAGGAAAATCATTCCGGCTTTGGAATGGGCGCGGCGACGACGCTGAGGTGCTGCTGAACGTTCCGAAATATGATTTCAACTGGCAGCACATCTACCAGTTGAAGAAACCTTTGCCGCTCAACGATATCGAACAACTAAGATTCTCCGTCGCCTTTGACAATTCCGACAGCAATCCGGTCAATCCTGATTCGAGCAGGTGGGTCAGCTGGGGGGATCAGTCGTGGGAGGAGATGGCGGTGGCATTTTTTGACGTCGCGGTCCCCCGAGGAATGTCGGGGCATCGAAACACGTCCGTCAGGACGGTTGATGCCAGCAAGCCGACTCGGCAGGACAGAATCGATGCTTATGTGGCTCGTTTCTTTACGGCACTGGATAAGAACGGCGACGGAAAGGTGGCGGAATCTGAAACGCCCATCATTGTCCGGCGACGTAATTTCGAGCGATTTGACCGTGATGACAACGGATACGTAACAGAAAGTGAAATTGTGCAGTTCGCTGAATCACTGTTCGTCGATCCATCCGTCGATTAGAAGGATGTCGTGCGTTAGATCAATTTTCGAAACGTCGTGGCGGGTACTGGCTCGTGAAAGCAATGGATCAGGGGCTCTGGCACGGCCGCCACGAGTCAGCGTAAGACGCTGTAGCCGGAACGGATGTGACCATGGATTCAGAGTGCTGATTCCATTCTCCCGCACGCGCGGGCTGTCGGACGAACGTTGCGCTCACATGATTCGAATCGCCGCAGTGTTTTTGTCCAGGTGCAGCATGTTGAAGGCGAATGGTCTGTGCTCAGGACAGCTGTCAAGCCGCAGCTGGATGCACCCGTGACCAGGAGCGTGTCCTTCGCAGGACACCAACTAAACTTTTGGCTCTAGCGACGAAACAGTGGGTAACTTACAGGTGACATGCGACCCTGGCTGTCAGACATGAGCGCCTCTGGAATCTGAACAACAAAGCCTTG
>JBDOMX010001077.1:0-2714 GCA_039831615.1 Planctomycetaceae bacterium | reverse complement strand
GGTTGCCGCGAATTTCGACAACCGTGATCACGATGTCGCCGCCGATGACAATCTGCTCATCCTTCTTCCGTGCCAAAGTCAACATGTTTCATCTCCAGTAAAAAGTGCCGGCCATGCAGGCAGTCCATTCCATTTCAATCCGTTTCATGACCGGCTGGGGTCCGTCCCGCGGCTGGTCCATTCAGGCCGCCGTTGCCATATCAGTCGTCTACTTCGTTGCTGAAGAGATTCAACCGCAACCGCTCGCGACCGTCGGGCAGGTGGTTTTCGTTGTAGCTCTCGATGTCCTGCCGCAACGATTCCACGTCGCCCTGCACTTGCTTGGCTCGCTCACGGAACGCAATCACAACATGCTCGTGGTTTCGTTCATCTCGAACGTCGCCCCAAAACCACGCCTGTGTTTGCTCGCCAGTGTCCTCGTCGATCACGCTTCGCTTGGCGGCGGCCATCGTGCGGACGGTTCGCCCTTGCTTGTCTTCGTGCTTTTGGGACCGCATCGCATCGGCCAGCGCTCTGGCGCATGCTTTAATCTGTGACTCCGCGTCCATCTCCCAGCGATTGGAGTTCACCGCCCAGGTCGCGATGTCTTTCGCTGTTGCGGGCCACTCGCCGGGGTACGCATCCTTGATATCGATCATGGCCTGCGAGTACGTCTTAGTTGCTGCCGTCGCCATTGCTTTCTATCTCCTCTGCCCATTCCGAAAATGTTGAGCGAAATGATGTGATGATCGTGCGAACAAACGCACGTTCAGAAGGGTCAAATTTCTTGTGGCTCATTAACGCGGTGATGGTGTCATGGTCTTCGCGCACGAGCGTCAGCGTGGCGACAATGTCTTTGAGGAGATTGCAGAAGCCATCGGACAGCGGATACTTTGGCAGCGTCTTCTTCTTTGCCGGCTGCTGCTTCTTCAGTTCGCGATTGGCCTCGGGGATAGTCTTCTCACCCGACTGAACCTGCTCAAAGACTTCCGGTGCTTCTTCCTGGAGCTTTCGTGCGTCGGCAACGTACTGCCGATTGGTGCCGGTCATCTCGGCGAGCTTGTGATCGGTTTCACCGTCGTGCTTCTTGTCGGTGCCACGTTCCCCAATTAATTGGGGAGCCTCCCCTGGATTGCTTCGCGTTCCGCTTCCTTCACGGTGCCGCTTTGCTGCTTCCTCGCGCAACTTCGCAACCGCCTCATCAGCCTTTACGGCAGTACAAGCCAACTGACTGCTCGTGAGATGTCGACGGTGCAGATTGAGGCTGAGCACATACTGAATCTCAGAACCATCGTCGCCTTCCCAAGTTTCATAGCACGGCTCAACGCCCGCGATGGTGCACGCTGTCAGTCGGTTGCGGCCATCTAGAATTCGACCGTCCTTGTGCAGGATGATCGGCAAGTGCTGGCCGTTGGTCTTGATGTCCTCGACCAGGTTGTCGAAGTCTTCATCTGCCATAAGTGGGAAGATGCATGCTGCTGGGTGGTATTTCATATGTTTTCGCCTCGTCAGTGCGTACCGGTAGACAGTTCGTTCCTGTGGTTTTCAATTTCGCGTTAGATAACGCTTGAACTCAGTGAGCCGGACAGGGCTTGCACCTGACTGCCGCTTGGCGACTCCGTTCTGCTGTCACTCCGTTTCGGCTAGTCGATCAAGGAAACGTTGAATGGCCGACTTGCTGGTGTAGCGACCTTTGCCAACTTTCACTGTCTCCAAAACGACGCCGCGGATGCCCGACGTGCAGTACCTGAAAACAGTTGGGTGTGATGGTTCGCCCGGCAATATTGTGCGGGCTTGATAGAGCGACAACGGTCGTTCTGTACTTAAGTTGATGACGCTCATTTGTACCTCGCGTTAGTTATTGAAACTCACAACAAGGACAACGATAACGTAGGATTTGACTTCGTAAATAGCGACAAAGGGGCACGCACTTGGTGCCGTGTTTTGCAGTGTGAAATGCGAATGAGGTTTTTTAAATGTCGTGAAATGTCGCCAAATGTTTCCAAATGTGCCCAAATGTAAAAAACAAACTCTGAAGAAACACAAGAAAAGCCCAATCATTTCTGAATGGGCTCTTGAGCATGAAAAGACACAGCGATTTCTACAGTAGTTTTCTCACTTCTGCGGCCTTTTCTTCCGTCACGATTGCATAGTGTTGCGTCATGTCAATTTTCGAATGGCCCATGATCACCTGTGCTACTTCCAGTCCGTATTGCTCACGCACTTCGGTGGCTCGCGAGTGTCGAAGTTGGTAAGGGTGCCAGTGTTCGATGAGCGGCTCCCGTGCTTCGACCCGCTGGCGGTTTAATCGCTTGATTGTGAGGTCAATCGCCCGACCAAGTGATCTCTTTTCGTATGGCTTCGTGCCGTCGTCTGTGCCAAACACGAACGCATCATCTGGACGAAGGAGGCGAGGGAGCAGAATGTCATAGACGCTCGGCGGAAGCGGTATCACACGGGCTTTCCCCTTCTTGGCTGTCTTGTGTTGACTAAGTTTAAGAAGCCACTTTTCTCTATCAACGTCCGCCACTCGCATTGTTCGTGCTTCACCTGGCCGACAGCCGGTTGCCCGGATGAACTGAACCGTGTCCTGAAAGTCTGGAGACAGATGCGGCAGGATGGCGTCGACGTGAACAGCGTCAACTGGCATGACAACTTTGGTCGGTGCCTCATCGGAAGAGATCCGCCTAACCGATTGAATTTTGGTGTGCCTTTTGGTTGAAATTAAATCTCTT
>JBDOMX010000283.1:0-2716 GCA_039831615.1 Planctomycetaceae bacterium | reverse complement strand
ATTACGGCGGCATCCGCCTAAGCTGCTGGATCAACGCTATCCCGGCGGGGGGGCTGGTCCTCGTTCCTGATGGTTCCGCCCAGTGTAACTGCAGCTACCAGATGCAAGCCTGGTTCGCACTTCGCGAACATGAGTAAGAACAGTCGAGCACGGTGGTCACCATCATCCATCGTCATTGCCACAACCCTGTGATGTTTGGTCGGGAAGTGGCGACGAACACGCCTGCCACTCGCTTTCCTCTTCCGCTGCGAATCGTGGAACCAACTGCGTGGAGATCACCGCGAAGAAGGGAATTCGAGTTCGCTGAATCTATCTGGATGTCACCTTGCCATGATGAAACGATCGCCCTTTGCCTTTCGGTTCTTGCGGTGGTCGGCGCCCTCTATTGCCCAGCGCAATCTGCCTTAGCGCAGTCCCGCCAGCCCGACATTCTGATCGTCCTTTGCGACGACTTCAATCCTTTCTACGCCGGCTTTGCCGGCGACCCAAATGTTCGCACGCCGCACCTCGATGCGTTGGCGAGAGACAGCTCCGTTTTCAGTCGCTGGAAGAACATCTATTTGCACAGGCTTGGATGAGATGTACATAGGCAGCCGTGGTGCGATTCATTGATTGTGTCGCTCGCAGTTTTCTCTCAAACTGCACCGAAGAATGTCACGCCAATCCCAATGTTCTATTGCCGAACACCGTCGTCACCGGCATCGCGCCGAGTCCGAATGCCACGTGGATCAGTGACGATCAGAAGCTCGACAGGAACGTGTCGATGTCGATGTAGGTCAGCAGCTCTCTCATCAACTCATAGGTTTTACGACATGCTCCGTAAAACGTTAAGTAGTTTATCGGCGGTGCCGTGTGTACGGACGGAATCTCAGAGAAAACGTGGTCGGCACTGCAGATAAACGTGCGGTGAACTTAGCCGCAAGCTATTGGGCGTTGAATGCCCCGGAAGTGATGGCGACCTGTTGGTGCCGACAGGAATGAGCACTCGGGATTCGGGCTGTTGTCCCGGATGTTGTGCGAATGCCGCTGCGTACACGCTTGCGGCAGTGCGGAAAGAGGTGTCTGCAGTGGTTCGGAGTGGTCGAAGAGTGCGTCCGCGCGTACCGGTGGCGCAGACTGTTGCAATGCCGTTCGAATTGTGGGCGTCGTGACGTCATAAGTGAGGTGGTGATCGACCAACGGCTGATGTCTGTTGGCGAGCGGTCAGAAAGTGCGGCCGTCGAAGAGCGTGAGGCGAAGGCAGTTCCAGGATCAGAATGCGTCCACAGCCACATTTCGGACAATTTGAAGTCGCTTCCTGCTGGTCGCTGCCGCCAATCGTTCCGTCGGCGTCGCTCACTGGAACTGGTAAAACGCCAATCAGAGACCGACATTCGTCAAGCCGCTGTTTGCGGAAGCGGTTGGCCAGAAATCCGAAATAGCGGATTCGCACAAAACGCGACGGAAGTGTGTGCATCAGGAATCGACGGGTGAACTCACTGCTGCAGAGCGTCATCGATCTGCTCTTCTGCCCGTTGGCATAGTCTTTGTACTGAAATCGAATCCGACCATCCTTCAACTCCAGTAGTCGCCGATTCGATATGGCCACGCGATGCGTGTATCGGGCCAGATAACGAAGGACTTGCTCGGGTCCGCCAAAAGGACGTTTCGCGTAGACAATCCAGTCCCTGGTAACTGCCGAGTTCAACAGCTGCTCGAAAGCCGGGCGTTCTGCGAATTCGGTGAGCTGACCAAAAAACTCCAGCTCACCGGCGACAAAAGCCTTCTTCAGAAGATCAATGAACTTTCCGCGAAAGACCCGACTGAGAATCTTCACGTCGATGAAGAACGGTTTTCCGGCACGTGTCTGTCGACAGGGAACCCAGCGTGAGCCATCGGGAGAAATTCCGCCTCCTGTGACCACGCTGTGCACATGTGGATGATGCATCAGGTTCTGACCCCATGTGTGCAGCACCATCAGAATGCCGACGTTCGCTCCGAGGTGTTTCGGATCCCGAGCCAGTTCCTGAAGCGTCAGCGCCGCAGCCCGAAACAGGATGGCGTAAACGACACGTTTGTTTTGCAGAGCCAGGGGGCCGAGCTGCTGCGGCAGTGTGAACACGACATGGAAATACGGTACGGGCAGCAGTTCCGTTTCCCGCTGATCAACCCAGGCAGCTCGAGCCATTGCCTGGCACTTCGGGCAATGCCGGTTTCGGCATGAGTGATACTGAATTCGCTGATGTCCGCAGTCGTGGCAGAACTGTACCTGACCGCCGAGTTCCGCTGTGCGACATCGCGTGATGGCTCGGAACACCTTCTGCTGTTCCGGTGAGTGCCTGTGCCCGGACTGACTCTGAAAACGGTATGCTCCGTCAAGAAACACATCGGCAATTTCCAGACCAGACTGCATCAGGCGGTCTCCTCATCGGATTCGGCGGGCGGATCAGCGTCGCGGGCGGTCTCGTCCTCCAGAAGTTGCATCAGACTGGGGGCGTTGCTCTGCTGGTCGACGGACACGTGCGTATACAGGCATGTGGTCTGGATATTGGAATGTCCCAGCATCTGCTGAATCAGACGCAGGTCGGTACCCGATTCCAGCAAATGTGTCGCGAAGCTGTGACGCAGCGTGTGCATGGTCACGCGCTTGGTGATTCCGGCTTTACGGCACAGCTTCTTGAGGATGTGGCCGGGAGTTGCAAGGTCGTACGGCTTATGCCGGCAGGCACCGGGAAAC
>JBDOMX010000779.1:0-2721 GCA_039831615.1 Planctomycetaceae bacterium | reverse complement strand
GTGTTCTTCCGGTTCGCATTTTCAATACGTCGTCGCCGGGATTTTGTCGCTCGTTTCGCAGACACCGCCTGCCGTTTTTGATAAGCTGAAGCCATCACCCGAAATCCTTTTCTGTCCCGCTTGTTGTCCCGTCTTACCAACACTCAATACGCGGATTTCAGCTGGGTTTCGGGTGTTTTCTTTCACAACACACTCAATTGGTCGCTTGTACTGAGACTAGTTTGAAGAGACTTCGTCTTTCGAGCTAACCGCCCCCCCTATTTGCCGGAAGAACCGTTGTTTCTGCTCGCCTGTACCAAATCTGTCATCGACGCCGCCGTAGGCCATGTACCAGTATGGCCCATTTCGAATTTCATGCGGGGCGTAGACGTACCTGCCCTCCCACGTGTTCGGGCGCACTTCCACGACCGCGGGACAAGTCCGCCAGGTGAAAAGATCTTCTGAGAAAGCGTGCCCATCTTGTTTTCCTGTGGCGGCGTGGTCGCGGCCTCTGGTTTCTCGTATTCGCGATAGATGTGAAAGTAATGCCAACCATCGTCAGCCCGGACGATGCAGCGGTCGTTCACCCCGCCGTCTTCCGGCGCGTACATCGCCAGACGGATATCCCGGTCCGACAACTTGCCATCGGCGGTCCCGAGTTCTCTTCCCATTTGATCCCTGCATGAGTCTAAGACAAGTTATCACCACCCGCTGTGTCTTGTAGACTATCGCGTGATCAGAGGTGGGGGGTCGGGCCATTGGCTGCGTGGCTGTTTCAGCAGTTGATCGACACGTTGGTGCATCGCCGTGATCCGGTCCAGATAGTCTTTGGCTGCCGGGTTGTTCAGCAACAGGTCGCCGTGCCAAAGAAACCAACCGTCGTAGTAGAGCGAACTCAGCAGCGCGTTTTCGCAGAGCTTCTCAGGCGGCTGCGCTGTAACGTAGGCTCCGCACACATAGTGAAGCGGAAAGCCCCCCTCGACCGCACGTCGGTAGAGCTTGGCGCCCCAGGCGTTCGGGCCGGCTTGGTACTCTGTCGCTGACAACAGCGGCGCCGGTATGCCGGTATGCTGGAACTGCCCAGCCCGCGCTCCAAGCCCGGCATGTCATTGAAGACGTGGTACTTGGCCATGATAAAGGTCGGGTTGATCTGCTCACAACTGCGTTTGATTTTATCGTACAGGCATTCGATGCGGCTGGCGGTGTATTGGGCGTAGTGCTTGTCGGCCTTATTGGATTGAAGCCAGACTCCGCGGCTCTCGTCGGACAGACGTTCGTAGATGAACCGCCACTGTTCGCTGAACGTCTTGACGTAGGCCATGAAGCAATCGTCACAAACACACGGGCCGCCGTTGTAGTTCGCGTCGTCTGATTCGTACATCTCATTGTCGATAAGGAAGCCGTCAGCGCCGCCTTTGGCCGCCGCCCGAGCCCATCTGCCGATGTGACGTTCGACGTATTCTTCGTCGAGCGGACAGCAGGTCATCTTCGACAGTCTGCCGGTGGTCAGCCCGCGATACCTGCGGTAAGGGTCCTGGTGGTGTGAGCCGTAGCACCACGCGACAAAGAACCGCAGCCCCGCCTGCCTGGCCGCCGCGAGGTTCGGCGCCAGTCGCTCCGTCAGATCGTGGCTGGTGTCCATTGCCTTGCCCAGCGTGCCTGTCGCCCACGTGTCGCCTGGCCGATCCGGACGCATGTGTATCGCCACAACGTTGAACCCGGCGTCGGCGACGACCTGGGCTTTGGTCCGGTCAGCCCCGTCGAATTTGGCGAACACGTCGTTGGTGAACCAGGCACAGCGGACCTTCTCTTCGGCCATCCAGCGGACCTTAGGGTGCATCTGTTCGATATGCACCGGTTCGGGCGTCACCTCAATCGGCCGCTGGTCCAGCCTGACCTCCGTCTTGATCGCGCCGGGGATCGGTCGGCCGAAGACCTCTACTTCCACCATTGCCAGTCGGTACGTAAGCGCACCCCGAGCCGCGAGCGTCGCGGTCAGCCGCACCCGCCTTCCGACAAGGTTCACATTATTGACAGGAACAACATAGGGCTTGGGCGCATCGTCTGCGGGCCAATAGTGATTTGTCACTCGTTCACGCGGCACCATCCAGACATTGCCTTCTTCTCCCGCACTTACCGCGAGCGCAAAGTCATGCACGTGCCCCGTGTCGATGCCCTTTCCGCCCGGCATCCAGATCCTTACCGAATCGATGAAGCTGTCGACTTCAAGATCGATCTCCACCTCGACCACACGGTCGGTGTGTTGGTCCTCCGGGTTGCCGTCGATCCGGATCTGTGTATTGCGATCACCGTCAACCAGCGACGCGGCTTCGCCTGATGTGAGCGGCGTGCCCGACAGTTTGACTGTCGTGGTCGGCTTGGTCAGTAATGCGCTGCTTGCAGCGGCGTTGCGAGGTTGAGGCGGTCTTACCGAATCCAGATGCGTCGGCATGCGGATCAGACCGCGAGTCTTGCTTTCCGTTGGTCCGTCGCCCCAGATTTCGAGTTCGGTAATGCCCACTCGAGGCCGTTCGCCGAACAGGACAAGCTTCACCTGGTCGCTCTGGACCATCGAAAGCGTGAAAGTCAGTGTTCCCTGTTTGGGGGTTATCCAGAGGGGGCGCGAAGTTTCAGTGCGTAAATTGCAGTGTTTCGGCGAGGAACTGCTCGTTCCATCCGGCGCTTTGTCTCTTTCCCTTGAGGCTGTCGGTGGAGGGATGATGCATTAACAGGCTGATGGCG
>JBDOMX010000285.1:7752-12065 GCA_039831615.1 Planctomycetaceae bacterium | reverse complement strand
CAATTCAACATCGTAAAACCGAATCGCTCCTCCTCGGGCCGTGAACGCTTACTTGAAGACTTTGACGAACACACTCGCGCCAACCGAACCCACAGATCCTCGGAATCCGGCAATGCCGTTCATTCCGTGTCGGAAACGTCGTCAGTCTGCGGGGAGCACCTGACGGTTTTCCGGCCACCTGCTGTCGCCGCTCCGCTGTTGTGTTTTGCTCCGAAACGTGCGATGTTGGGGAACTTCCAATCTGCGTGATGCCGCACACAGGGGCAACCATGAGGCGAGCACACTTGATCCAGTGTTGCGTGATCCAGCGAACTGCTGTCGGCACATGGTGCGCGTCCATCTGCTGCCGTCTGGTCAATCCGGGTCGGCAGGACTGGCGCCGTGCCGTGACGCTTGCTGCCGTGTTTTACATATGCCACGTCGCAGGCGCGCGACCAGCTGTTCCCGACCAGATCAACTTCAATCGTGACATCCGGCCGATCCTGTCGAGTGCCTGCTTCAGCTGTCATGGACCGGACGCCAACAAGCGGCAGGCGGGCTTGCGGCTGGACCAGCGTGAGTCTGTCTTTGTTGAACGAAACGGAAAGCCGATCCTCATCCCGGGAGATCCATCAGACAGTGCACTGTACCGGCGAATCACGTCCACTGCCCCTGACCGGCGCATGCCCCCCATGGAGTCCGGTCAATCGCTGACCGCTGCTCAGATCACGTTGCTCCGACGGTGGATTGAACAAGGCGCCGATTGGCAGGCGCACTGGTCCTTCATGCCACCGCAGCGTCCCCCGGAGCAGCCGCGCGGGCACAGCAACTGGGCGCGCAACGCGATTGACGAATTTGTCCTGACGCGTTTGAACGATGCCGGCCTCGAAGCGTCGCCGGAGGCTGACAAGCGCACGTTGCTTCGACGGCTGTCGCTTGATCTGACCGGCCTGCCACCAACGTTGGCGGAAGTCAACGCGTTCCTCGCCGACGACGGCCGCGACTCGTACGACAAAGTGGTCGACAGGCTGCTCATGTCGCCGGCATACGGTGAACGCATGGCGCTCAACTGGCTTGATGCCGCACGGTACGCAGACACTCACGGCTACCATGAAGATTACCATCGAGACATGTGGCCGTGGCGGGACTGGGTGATTGATTCGTTCAATGCGAACATGCCATTCGATCAGTTTACGATCGAGCAACTGGCGGGTGACCTGTTGCCCGACAGAACTGACAGCCAGATTGTAGCGACCGGATTCAACCGCAACCACGGAGTGACAGCTTCGGGCATCTCAGAAGAATATCGTGTCGAATATGTCCTTGACCGAGTCCGCACGACGTCGACAGTCTGGCTCGGTCTGACAATGCATTGTGCACAATGTCATGATCACAAATACGATCCTATCTCCCAGAAGGAGTTCTATCAGTTCTTCGCACTGTTCAATTCAATCACTGATAAAGGGGTCGAGAACCGATCGGGCAACGTCGATCCGCTGCTCAAAGTCGAGTCGCCTGAACTTTTCGCAAAGCTGGCGGAACTGCAGCAGGACATTGCGGGAATTGAAGCCGCAAAACAGCGGCGCGAGTTGGCAGTCAGCTCCGACGAGCTTGCGGCGTGGGAACGGGGATTCTCAGCGTCAGGCAGTTGGAGTGAGTTCCAGCCAGCGGACGGCCTGCAATATCACTATCCCCTCGATTCTGCCGCGGAAGACACCGTCACTAATGCCGTCGCACAACAGGGACACGGGAGAGTCATCGGCCACGCAGAATGGACGACCGGCCGGATCGGGAATGCACTGCAATGTGACGGGACTGCATATGTCGATCTGGGCGACGCTGCCGGTTTCGAACGCACCGATGCTTTTTCATACGGCGCGTGGATTCTGGCCACGAATGCAGGTGCTGTGATTGCCCGTATGGACGACGGGGCCGCGTATCGCGGGTGGGATGTCTTCGTTGCCGGAAAATATGTCGAAGCACACATGATTCACCAGTGGCCTGACAACGCCCTCCACGCGAGGGCGAAGGACCCGCTCAATCCCGAACAGTGGAATCATGTGTTCGTCACGTACGATGGTTCCAGTCAGGCTCAGGGTCTTCGAATCTACGTGAACGGCACGTTGCAGGATGTTGATGTCACTCGTGATCGGTTGACGGATTCCATTCGGACAGAAAAGCCCCTGCACATCGGACGGCGAAATCCATCTGCATTCTTCTCAGGCGCCATCGACGATGTGCGCATCTATTCGCGCACCCTTTCTGCAAACGAGGTGGCAGCGCTGGCCGCGTCCGGTCCGGCCATGTCGATCCTGCGAATCGCGCGAATTGACCGCACCGCACCACAGAACGATCTTCTTCGCCACCATTATCTCAGCAATTACGCCGCCGAGTACATGCGACTCAGTGCTGAACTGGACCAGCTGCGGGTACGCGAAAAGGAGTTGAGTGACGAGTCCTCAAAGTTGACAGTGATGGTCATGAAGGAAATGGAAACGCCTCGATCGACATTCGTGTTAGAACGTGGTCAGTACGATCAACACGGCGAGACGGTCCAGCCTGGAATCCCGACGTTCCTGCCAGAGTTCCCGGAGAGCACATCTTCGAACCGCCTGACGCTGGCACGCTGGCTGGTCGATCCAGGACATCCGCTCACGAGTCGGGTGGCCGTGAACCGGATGTGGCAGATGATTTTTGGCACCGGCATCGTCAAGACCTCAGAGGATTTCGGTACGCAGGGGGAACTGCCGACCCATCCTGAGTTGCTGGACTGGCTGGCAACGGAATTTGTGCGGGCCGGCTGGGATATGAAACAAATCCTGAAACTCATCGTCACATCGGCGACATACCGGCAATCCTCAAGATTTCTGCCGCACGCACGCGACAGGGATCCGGAAAACCGGTTGCTCAGTCGAGGACCTCGTTTCCGATTGCCGGCGGAGTTAATCCGTGACAACGCGCTGGCGGCGGGTGGACTGCTGGTCGAACACGTGGGCGGTCCCAGCGTCAAGGGCTACCAGCCACCCGGGCTCTGGAAGGAGACATCGAACCGCGGTTACGAACAGGACCACGGAAAACAACTGTATCGTCGCAGCCTGTACAGCTATTGGAAGAGGTCGGTGCCGCCGCCGAATCTGTTCGCCATTGATGCACCCACCCGAGAAACCTGCATCGTCCGCCGCCAGCGAACGAACACGCCACTGATGGCATTGGTGATGCTCAACGATCCGACCTTCGTCGAAGCGAGCCGAGCACTGGCAGAGCGCGCGATGACCGCCAGGATTGAGCCGGGCGAGCGAATCGGGTTGATGTTCGAGAGAGCAACGTCACGTCGTCCGCGTCCGGCAGAAGGCGAAATACTGCTCACCGTGTATCGTCGTCAGCAGCGCGTCTTCGCTGAGAATCACGCTGCGGCCGTCAAGTTACTTGCTGTGGGTGAATCGAAACGCAGCCAGTCGCTCAACGTCGCTGAGCACGCCGCGCTGACCACGGTCGCCAGTATCATCCTGAACCTGGACGAGACGATAACGAAGGAATGATTCATTGAACCCACTGCATGATTTCGCTTCAGCTCTGAATCGCCGGCGACTGTTCGGCCAGTCAGCCGGCGGTCTCGGAGCAGCCGCAGTCATGGCGCTCATGGGCCGCCAGCGATTGGCCGGAGCAGACAGTCGAGGTGAATCATCCCCTGGAATTTCGGAAATACCTCACTTCGCGGGCAAAGCTCGGAGGGTGATTTTTCTCTTCCAGTCTGGCGCACCGTCGCAGCTCGATCTCTTTGACAATAAGCCGAAGCTCAGGGAGCTGCACGGCACCGAGCTGCCTGATTCGGTTCGGCAGGGACAGCGCATCACAGAAATGACTCAGGGCCAAAAGAGCTTTCCGTGCGCCTCGTCGATCTTTAGGTTCAGGCAGCACGGAGAGTGCGGTGCATGGATCAGTGAATTGCTGCCCCACACTGCATCCGTTGTCGACGACATCGCCATCATTCGGTCCGTGAATACGGACGCCATTAACCACGACCCGGCTATTACCCTGATCAACACGGGCACTCAACAGCTGGGCAAGCCCAGTATGGGTTCGTGGCTCAGTTACGGCCTGGGCAGTGAAGGCCACGATCTTCCGGCTTACATTGTGCTGATTTCTCAGGGAACCGGACTTGTCGGAGGTCAGCCCCTGTTTTCCCGGCTGTGGAGCAGCGGCTTTCTGCCATCGAATCATCAGGGCGTGCGGTTTCGCAGCGGCAGTGATCCCGTGTTGTACCTTTCGGATCCACCTGGAATCGACAGAGGAAGCCGGCGAGCGATGCTGGATGGACTGGCCGGACTGAATCA
>JBDOMX010000285.1:0-7742 GCA_039831615.1 Planctomycetaceae bacterium | reverse complement strand
GAAATTCACACACGGATCGCGCAGTATGAAATGGCATTTCGCATGCAATCATCGGTGCCGGAGTTACTCGACCTGACCGCTGAACCGAAATCAATCTTTGAGTTATACGGTCCCGCTTCCCGGACTCCTGGCACGTTCGCAGCCAATTGTCTGCTGGCTCGACGTCTTGCCGAACGCGGCGTGCGATTCATTCAACTGTATCACCGCGGCTGGGACCAGCACGGCAATCTGCCGAGACAGATTCGCGGCCAGTGTACTGACGTCGACCAGGCGTCGGCGGCGTTGATCCGGGACCTGAAAACGCGAGGCATGCTGGATGAAACGCTCGTCGTCTGGGGGGGCGAGTTTGGTCGGACGGTGTACGCCCAGGGTGAACTGGCCAGGGACAACTATGGCCGAGATCACCACGGCCGCTGCTTCAGTGTATGGATGGCAGGCGGCGGAATTCGGGGCGGGGTCCAGCACGGCGAGACGGATGATTATTGCTACAACGTGGTTAAGGACTCCGTTCCTGTCCGCGATCTGAATGCCACCATCATGCACTGTCTGGGCATCGACCACGAGAGACTGACTTTCAGGTTTCAGGGTCTCGATCAACGGCTGACCGGAGTCGAACCGGCAAACGTCGTGCGAGAGGTTCTTGCATGACCCCGTGAATCCGGAAATCCACCATCCCGAACATCACGGTCAGCGGTACGACCAGGAAATTTCACCAATCTATGACAAACATGAATCCAGCGGTGCTGATCTTCACAGACGTTGACGGCTGTCTGCTCAACCGAAATGACTACAGTTATCAGGATGCACTGCCAACGTTGCGCCGACTCAGGACAATCCGGATCCCCGTCATTCTGTCGTCCAGTAAGACCGCATCCGAACTTGGTGCTCTGGTCAGTGAACTGGAACTCCACGCAGCACCACTGATCTGTGAGAATGGGGCACGGATCATCTGGCGCGGGGACATGTTCGGGGAGGATCGCAGTACTGTCTGCGGGGCCCACCGCGCAAACGTGCTGGCGGTTCTCGGCCAGCTCAAGCCATCGTTTCACTTTCATTCGTTCAACGATCTGGGATTGGAAGGTGTCATGCGAGCCACCGACCTGCCGCGGGAACGGGCCATTGACGCCATGGATCGCGAAGGCACTGAGCCTCTGCTGTGGGACGACGAACCAGAGAGGATGGATGACTTTCGAAATCGGCTGGTGGCCGCAGGCCTGACACTGACGAAGGGTGGCCGATTTTGGCACGCGGCGGGCAAGGCAACAAAGGGTGAAGCCATGAGAGAGGTGGCGGATTGTTTTCGCTCGTTCTCAAATCAGCTGGTGACAACGATCGCCGTTGGAGACAGTCCGATCGATCAGAGCATGCTGGATCAGGCTGACTGGCCCGTCGGGATTCCGGGACCGGATGGTTCCTTTGATGTGATCGTTGATGAGCCTGGAATCGTGGCGACGCGGCCCGGGGCCAAAGGCTGGGGAGAATGTGTGGGACAGTTACTGGACCGAATCCTGTCAACAGTCTAGTCTCGCTGCGAGGCGATCAGGCGAACCTGCATCGGCACCCCCGCCAGCAGGGATCAGAGAGACTCCATCAAACAACTGCTGACTGCAGGCGGCCTCTTAAGAATCCTCTCAGTGTGCTCGTTCAGCCTGACCACAGATTGCAACAGTGTTTCTTAACTTGGCGCCGGATTCCGGTCTCCCCCCGCTCAGGCCCACAGAATGGCAGACTTCGCCCAGAATGGTGTGATCGGCACGCTGCACAATCTCCGGAATCGATCGACGGAAGATCTGGAAACCGATCTCCAGAAGTTCTCCGGCGAAACACCAATGACCCTGTTGTTGCCGTGTCTGTATTCAGAGCTCGAAGGTCCGGCCATGGGGCCGATTCTTGACGAACTGGCAAAGATCCCGTACCTGAATCAAATTATCATCGGACTGGATCGAGCCAACGAGAAACAATTTGAGGCAGCCAGGAAGTTCTTCGCACGGCTGCCGCAACAGCATGTGATTCTTTGGAATGACGGGACCAGGCTGCGATTCGTTGACGCGAAGCTGCAGGAAATGGGTCTGGCTCCGCCACAACCTGGTAAGGGTCGCAACGTCTGGTATTGCCTCGGCTATTTCCTGGCTGACGGGACATCGAAAGCAGTAGCGCTGCATGACTGCGACATCGTGACGTATGACCGATCGATTCCAGCTCGGCTGCTTTATCCGCTGGCTCACCCCACCTTCAACTATCTGTTTTGCAAGGGATACTACTACCGTGCGGCGGAGGGACGACTGAACGGACGAGTGTTTCGGCTGTTGGTGATCCCCATGATTCGGGCCATGAAACAGGTACTCGGCCGACTCGACTATCTCGACTACCTCGGGAGTTTTCGCTACGCGCTGGCAGGGGAGTTTTCGATGCGGACGGAAATCGTCCCATCGCTGAGGATACCGAGTGACTGGGGCCTGGAAATTGGCACTCTGTCCGAAGCATACCGGAACTGCAGTGCAAACCGAATTTGCCAGGTCGATATCGCCGACACGTATGACCACAAACATCAGCCCGTTTGCGAGGATGACCGCAGCACCGGCCTCCATCGTATGGTGCACGACATCTGCAAGGCGATGTACCGAAAACTGGCAGTCGAAGGAGTGGTGATTAACCTGCCCCTGTTGCGAACACTCAAAGCCTGTTACTACCGAACCGCGCTGGATGTCGTCGATCACTATCACAATGACGCCGTCATGAGCGGGATGGCTCTGGACCGGCACAGTGAAGAGGCCACGGTCGAACTGTTCAGCCGAGTGCTGCTGGCAGCCGGAGAGGAATTTCTCAGCCGCCCGGATGAATCGCCGTTCGTTCACAACTGGTCCCGCGTCCTCAGTGCCGTCCCGGATGTGTACGAACGGCTGCTCGGCGCAGTGGAAGCTGACAACAATTAACGACCATGCGGCCGTCCTTCGATGACTCGAGTCGGATTTGGACAAACGATCGAAATCAGGAACCAGGAAATCTGCAACCCACCGTATGCCGGACATCGTTCTCACCACTCTCAACGCACGGTACTGTCACAGTGCATTTGGACTGCGCTACCTGATGGCGAATATGGGAGAACTCCGCGACCTGACGGTGATGCTGGAGTTCGGCATTGCTGACAATTTGATCGAGGTACTGGCCGACATTCTTCAACACCGGCCGCGCATCGTCGCCGTTGGAGTTTACATTTGGAATGTTCGGCAGGTGACGCAGCTGCTCGCCGACATCAAAAGGGTCGCGCCGCAAACCGTCATCATTCTGGGCGGGCCGGAAGTCAGTTATGAGACAGATTCGCAGCCGATCATCCAACTGGCCGACTACGTCATTACCGGCGAAGCCGACCTGGAATTCGCATCATTGTGTCGCACAGTTTTGGGAAACCACGAGTCACCACCGCAGATGATTCACGCCCCTGTCCCGGATCTTCAGAGCTTGAGGTTGCCCTACGATCTGTACACGGACGAAGACATTGCAAACCGGGTGATCTATGTCGAAGCCTCGCGCGGCTGTCCGTTTACGTGTGAGTTCTGCTTATCGGCGCTGGAGATTCCTGTCCGACAGACCGACCTGACGGAGTTTCTTGCAGCCATGCAGTCGCTGCTCGATCGAGGAGCGCGGCAGTTCAAATTCGTGGATCGCACGTTCAACTTGAATCTCCGGGTGAGCCAGCAGATCCTGGAATTCTTTCTGGATCGCTGGTCCGACGGATTGTTTCTCCATTTCGAAATGATTCCCGATCGGCTTCCTGATTCGCTACGCGAGCTGATTGCTCAGTTTCCGCCAGGTGCACTGCAGTTTGAAATTGGTGTCCAGACATTCAATGAACGGGTCGGCGAACTCATCAGCCGCAAACAGGATAACACGAAACTGGAAGACAACTTTCGTTTTCTGCGGTCGAGCACAGGGGTTCATATCCACGCCGATCTGATCATCGGACTGCCCGGCGAGAAGATCGAAAGCTTCGGAAGCGGCTTCGATCGGCTGCTGTCACTGTCGCCGCAGGAAATTCAGGTCGGCATCCTGAAGAGGCTCAAAGGAACCCCGATTGTTCGGCACGATGAAGAATTCAGGATGGTCTACAGCGATCATCCTCCTTTCGAAGTACTCGCCACCCGGGACATTGATTTCCCCACGATGGTGCAGTTGCGGCATTTTGCCCGAACGTGGGATCTGATTGGAAACAGCGGTAATTTCGTGAACTCACTCAGTCTGCTGTGGTCCGACGGAACGTCACCGTTTCGTCGGGTGCTGGCGTTGAGTGCCTTCCTTGTTCGGCGGGAGAAACGACTCTATGGCATTTCGCTGGTCAGGCTGGCCGAAGCCGTGTTCGAGTTCATGGTCGACGAATGCGGTGTGACGCGTGAGCAGGCTGCTGAGGCAATCTGGCACGACTATACCTGCAATGGCCGTTCCGACCGTCCGGCGTTCCTGCGCGAATTTGAGCTCGCATCCCCGGTTGGGCAGCGACCTGCCGGCCCGCGTGCAGTCCCACCAAGGCAGCTGCGACACGGTCTTCAGTCAGCAAAAACAATAGAGGGAGACTGACCGGAAGCCCTCACCTGCGGCAACTGGTGCGATTTTCCTTTTGTCGTAGCCGGTACTGGCTCGTGGGAGTGCAGGATTTCCGCCTCTTTCACGATCTTCGCGGCCACAAGTCAGCGTAATACGCTGTAATCGGAGAGCGCCGCGTTCGTGATCCACAGACACTGATAGGGTGCGACGTCGATGGTCGCATGCAGATCCGCATAGCAGCAACCCGACACAAGGTCGTGCCAGACGTCGAGCGAAATGAGGTTTAAGTCGCTCAGTCGTAGTTCCTGTGGTCTCGCTGACATATTGTGCACCGCGAAAATGCTTTGTTCGCGGTCCGAGCTTTGTCGCCAGAAGGCGAAGAATGCGTCGCCCAGCTGCAGTGTGAATTGAGTGGCATTCGGATGAAACGCCGGCTGGTTGCCTCGAATCGTCAGGCGTCGTATGACCTCCTGAAACACGCGGCAATTGACAGATTTTCCGTCGAGGAGCTTCTCTCGTACTTCCTGCAGGTTAAGCCGGCTGCGATTGATGGAACGATTCTGCCCGGAGGCCCGCACGGCAGCGGCATCATTCGGAGTGGCCAGCAGACTGTGAATGTAGAATGCCGGAATTCCTTCGACCGCCATCATCACAGATTGCGAGCACAGGAAACGCTCCATCTGCAGGTCATCTTCACCCTGAGTGGTGCCCTTCATGGCATCGAACAGCGCGATGTTCAGCTCATAGACACGTTCGCCGCCATCGGCACTTCGGCGCGTTGAGACTTGTCCCCCGAATCGGCTGATCGTATCGACTAACTGAGCCTGCTCCTGTTCGGAGAGCAATCCCTCGGCCGGACGCATGCCGATGCCGTCATGTGAGGCGGTAAAGTTGAGATAAGTGCAACCAGCCGGAGCCGGCGGCATACTCATCAGCCAGCGTTTCAGGTATTGCGTTTCGCCTGTCAGCAGGGCGTGAACAAGCAACGGAGCCAGACTGAAGTTATAGACAATATGGGCCTCGTTTCGATTGCCGAAATAGGACAGGTTCTCGTGGTTCGGGACGTTGGTTTCAGTGATCAGGATCGTGCCGGGAGCGTAGTGGTCGACGATTGTGCGCAACAGCCGCACGACTTCGTGCGTTTGAGGAAGGTGCATGCAGTTGGTTCCCGGCTGCTTCCAGAGAAAGCCGACCGCATCCAGTCGCAAAATACTGACGCCTCGTTCAAGGTACAGTCGAATGATGCTCAGAAATTCCAGGAGCACCGCGGGATTGTGAAAATCGAGATCAACCTGATCATGACTAAAAGTACACCACACCTGCCTGAGCCCGGATGGTGTCATGGTTGGCCGCATCAGCGGAGACGTCCGCGGCCGCACGACCTGCGAGACATCATCCGCTTCCCTAACTTCCAGGAAGTAATCTGCCCCAGGACTGCGACCGGCGACATAATCAGAGAACCATTCGCTTTGGCTGGAAACATGGTTAATGACCAGATCCGCCATCAGTCTGCCATGCGACGCAAGCTGTTCGAAATCATCCCAGTCGCCAAGATCGGGATTCACTTTGCGATAATCGACGACGGCAAACCCATCGTCCGAACTGAACGGAAAAAAAGGAAGGACGTGCACCAACGAGAAAACGCCCGGCAGGAATTCCGTGAGGAAACGATCCAGTGTCCGCAGCGGATCGCAGCCTGGTTCGACCAGCGAGTCTCCGTAGGTAATCAGCATACAGTCGCTGGATGACCACAAATCAGCGGTTGACGCACGATCCGGTGGCGTGAATCCAGCAAAGATGGCTGTGGCTTCGCTGAGCAGCGATTCAACGGGGTGATCAGGGTACAGCACCTGAAAATGACCAGAGAGCAGGGTCACCAGGTCAGAATCGCGATGAGACGAATGTGGCATGAAAGCTGACTTAGACTGTGCCGGGATTTCACGCCGAAAATCAACGCATACTTACGACGCGAGTTTTGGTCAGATGATCCGGCGCGGTTCTCACACCAGGAAACTCATCTGCTCATCTCCTGAACGACCAACAAAGTACGCCAGCTCCGCGCCCAGTATGTCCGGGGATTCATTCGGCAGCAAGACAGACGGCACAAAACAGCATGTCCGCGCACGTTGTCAACCCTGTGGCAAGCTGTCTTCCCACCTGCCACCCGACGTCATGTGCTGAAGATTCGCCTGAATGACAAAGAATTGGATCGTGCCGGCGAACTGTTGCCGAGCGATCACCTGGATCGTTATCGTCACTGGGCAAAAGGGCCACAATCAGCAGCGTGGTCGTCAATGAGCTGAGGTGAGCAATTGTCAGCATTTTATTGTCCCGGCTGCAACGAGCCGTTTGTCGCCCCGACCGCCGCCTGCCCTCGATGCAGCATGATCGGCCTGGGGAACGACACGCGCGATCCATTGACCGATCTGTCGCTTTCGATGCCACCCGACGATCAATCAGGCGGAGATGCCCGGAATCCGGTCACTGTTCGTGTCGATGATCTGCTGCTGGAAGGTCAGCAGCAGATCATTTACGATTGCCATCGAATGCTCGGACGCGGCGGGATGGGAGTTGTGTATCTGGCGCAGAATACTGCCCTGCATCGTCACTGTGCCCTGAAGGTGCTCTCACCCCGGCGAATTCTGGTGGATGTCGACTACACGGCGCGCTTCGAAATCGAAGCTCGTGCCGCAGCCGCACTGGTTCATCCCAACGTCGTCACAACGCATGCGATTGGATTCTTTGATGATCGGCATTATCTGGAAATGGAGTATGTCGCCGGTCGTTCACTCCAGCACGAAATCGATGATCGGGGCGCACTGGGCCCACTGCGCGCCACTCAGCTTGCCGCAGGCATTGCTGACGGACTGGCGGCCGCTCATCGACTCGGCATCATTCATCGTGATCTGAAGCCGGACAATATTCTGATCACACCGTCAGGCAGACCTAAGATTGGTGACTTCGGGCTGGCCAAACGTGTGCAGTCGTCTGCCGAAACCGGTCCCGCTCAGCTGGCAGGCACGCCTAACTTTATGGCACCGGAGATCTTCAAAGGGGAGCAGGCAAGTCCTGCGAGCGATGTGTTTGCGCTGGGTGTCTGCTACTAGGCGGTCGCCATTGTGCTTACTCGCCAGTGGCACGATGTGCTGTCCGACCGATGCTTTCATCTGGCCGGACGAGGCGGCGCGAAGGCAGCCGTGCGG
>JBDOMX010000478.1:0-2723 GCA_039831615.1 Planctomycetaceae bacterium | reverse complement strand
TTCCGGTGGCTGTTGTGCAAGTAATTCTTCCGTGATCTCAAGCGACATACAAAATGTTGTCGCCGATTCGTTCTACAAGGGCCAGGTCACTTTTACCTGTTTTTCCAAACAACCCGTGAACGCTTACATCGGCGCCCCACGTCCGAGTTCCAGACAAAGAATCCGGGAGCGCAGGCTTCATCATCGATTTCACCCGAGGCGAGCCGAGCGGATCGATCAGGAAATCGCACAGATTGGATGCAGTCGAGCGAGCATCGTTTGATTGGCTGATCGGAGCCGGCAAGGCACGAAAAGGGCGATTTGGAATCAGCTGACGATATCCATATTGCGTGGTGCGTAGCTGGCCTTTTTTTGTGTCAAAACCCATGTTCTGCATCCCCATGACTGTGGTATCATGTTGCCATGATCCCAAAACTCTCCAATGAACTTGAACAGTGTGTAGCCGACACTCCTGACGGTGCCATCAAAGTCGAGGGGACTGATGGTGCCACGTATTGGCTGATGACCGACGACGCGATGCGTGTCGGCCGGTATGTTCAACAGGGTATCGAGTCGGCTGATCGAGGTGATGTCTCACCGTGGAATACGGAAGAGATCATCGAAGAGGCTCGGAAGCTGCATGAGCACCGCTCCTCTTCATGCTCAGAATAGACACGACACCAGAAGCTCACGGGGATGCCCGGTCTATCTGGCGTTACATCGCTCAAGACGACGTGGACGCGGCAACTGACACGTTGCACCGCATTGAAGATCGCCTGGCTTCTTTGGCTGCTATGCCGCTCTCTGCGGAAGCAGTCCCCACTCTTGCTGCGAACGTGAGACGCTCTTCTGTCGGCAACTACGTCATCTATTACCGACCGATTGAAGACGGGATTCACGTACTTCGCATTCTGCACGGTGCCCGACAGCCTGAAGATCTGCTTTAAAGTGTGCAGTTCCAGGAATTCGCCGCAGATGAATCCCTCTGCTTTCCAGAGTCTCACCTGCTTCGTCAAAGTTGCGACTACAGCGTATGACGCTGATTTGTGGCCGCGGCGGAGGTTCCAGAGCCCATATTCCATTGCCCCCGCGCGCCAGCAACCCGCCACGACTTTTCGAAAACTGCTCTAAGGATCGTTCGAGGAACAACTGTCCTGTTCTGGTTGCTGCTCATCACAGCGGAGTGTGATGGCTACATTGGATTTTTGGCTGCTGATCATCACGGCGGAGCGTGATGGGTCCATTGGTCACAGCCGGTTCGGCCGACCTGGCCCGGGACCACCGCTGCGACCGACCACCGCTGCGACCGACCACCGCTGCGACCGACCACCGCTGCGACCGACCACCGCTGCGACCGACCACCGCTGCGACCGACCACCGCTGCGACCGACCACCGCTGCGACCGACCAGCACCCAAAAAGGTGTGCAGCGACTTCGAATTAACTGAATCTGCTACTCAATGCCCAGCTGGCGCAGATCGAAGTCTCTCACACGCGAGGTTTTTGCTGCCTCTTTGAGCTTCGACACCACAAAGAATTTATGGTTCGCGACTGCCTGTTCTGTCAGATTCAATCGTCTGGCCACATCCTTGTTGGCCCAGCCCAGCACGAAAATTAACTCCACGCACTGTAGACGTTCCCACGCTCCGGTGCTCTTCAAATCGTCGACGAGATTTCGAAGACAGTCTTCCACGACGTCGGATTCCGCCCCGGACTGCTCGCGACTCCGCATCAGGCTGGAAGCTGCCCGGCCTCGCCCCGTTGGTTCCCGGACTGAGCCACCGGACGTTTCCGGCAAAACCAGAGGGATCGTCGGGCGACGGCCAATCCGCCGCATGGCATCGATCAATTTGTGAGCTGCGATGGAGAACAGCCACGATTCCAGCGGTGTGTTGTGGTCGTAGTTGGGGAGTGCCTTCAGGAACCCCATGAATGTCTCCTGCACGATGTCCTCAGCCTGTGACCGGTCCGTGAGCCGGCTGCGGGCAAAGGCGATCAGGCGGCCCTCGTACAGGTCAATGCATTCCTGCCAGGCATCCGGTTCACCCTGACGGATTCGTGCAACGAGTTGTTTATCGGCTGCGCTGGATGGCATAAAAACTCAAAGGCAGACAGGACATGAGGGCACGTCAAATGGTTTGAAGACATGCGGAATGAATCCGTTTCCGCGATCACCCGATGTGTCAACGTCACAGGCACCGGTGAGCCGCTGATAGGCAATCTTCCAGTGCCGTGCTGAATTCAATCAGCGCCCGGCATCTGTGTCACTTCCACGTTGTGGAGTGTGACCAGTTGATTGATCTGAGTGACCTCGAAGACTTCGCGCACTTCCTGCGACGCATTGAACACGGAGACTTTGACACCTTGCCGCACCAAACTCACCAGGAGTCCCACGATTCCGCTGGGTACAATCAGGACTCCGGTGAGATCAAATGCAATTTCCTTCCTGGCGTGCTTTTCCAGCAGGCCCACAAGTTCGTCTCGATAGGCCGACAGATTGTGGTCATCGGGGATTGGAACACCGCCAAATCCAACGACAACAATCGGATCTGTCGCATAAACCTGCAGCAGGCGTGGCTGAGATGCGCCCCCGAGAATGGCGGAATCTCCATCAGTTGGCTCGATTTCGTCGTCCAGTACGCTGTCATCTGTCATGTCGTCTCCGAAGCGATCACTGGAAAAGACCCCGACGTGCCGGACAAACAGGACTTTTCTGACGATGTCAATTCTCAGCTACACAGATTG
>JBDOMX010000229.1:0-2725 GCA_039831615.1 Planctomycetaceae bacterium | reverse complement strand
TGAAGCTTGTCTTATGGCTTTCGTATGCCAAATATCTTCGCAAACCGTCAATGCCAATGTATTTCCCTTAACCTCAAATGCCGTTTCCGTGAAATGATGAGGCGTATTGACGAACGCCGGCGAAATGTCCCACCGCCCGCGACGGGAATACCAAGTCACAGGAGAATAAAAGTAGCACCCGTCACGTTCAAACAGATAGCTCGTGGCATGGCGGCCTGCGCCGATGGCAAGGGCCATCGTCTCCTCCGCTTTGGAAACAACCTTGCCCTGCGAGTCGCGACGGATCTCGGATTGGATGAGTTCACCAGCGGCTCGTCGGATGGAGTACTCGTAGCCGTCGCGCTGGAACGGATTGCCGTCTTCGGTGCTCAACCGTTCGGTCGGTTGTCCGTTTCCGATGGGCCGAAGCGAGTTCGCCATCGGGTGCTTCCCGTAGTTGTCGGCAATCTCCTGGTGACACTGTGTGCAGCGGGAATCATCGACGTATTGAACGTCGGGATGAACGTTCCTGTAAGGCGTCTCGAACGTCAACCGCGGGTCCGGTGGAATCGCCGGCCCTGCAGGTGTCTCCTGAGCGAGCCACAAGTAATATCCCACGAGTCCCACGATGGCGACGCACAGAGTACTAACGGCGATTCGTCGATTGCGTCGCGCCGCCGCGCTCATGCCCTGCGGTTGGCTCATTGACTGGGAAACTTTCTCATTCATGCAATGAGAATACCCGGTTCAAACACTCCGTGTCAGTCGTGCGAGGTCCGAAGTTCTGAGAAATAGACACGGCGCTATCGTAAGCAATTTCCAAGAAACAGGTTGTGAGCACGGCTTAGTTCCCGCGACTAAACTCACTGCCCCGGTAGATTGTCTGTGAGACGCACCACAGCGATCTTGTCGTCGACCCCCTCGCCCAAGAACTCACCTCGAAGGGCAAGTTTCCCAAGCACAATTCGATCAGTGGAGACCGTCCCCCCGCAGCGCAGGGCGAACCATGATGGCAATGCATGGGGACCGACAGTGCACGCGCTGTTAGATGCTGGACCACGTCTGCTGGGAACTCGTCACATCCTGCGTCAGTGATATCCAAGGCTCAGCCGGGTACCATGGTTCAGGGACAGTGACCTCGAATCTGACGGTTTGAAAAATGCGTTGACGATTAACGGCAATAGCCAGGGTGTTCTATTGCCAGGTTCATAATTCGCAGTTTTACCATCGAGGCTGGAAACCGGCAATCTGAACTTTCTCGACCTGCAAAGCAATCCTGGTCTCTCCGATAACGGGCTGCAGTCACTGTTCGACCTGACGAAGCTGACTCGCCTCAAGCTCGAAGAGACCTCGGTGACTGAGGCGGGCGTCATCACGCTGGGAACCGTCCTCACCAACTGCGCGATTTCCTACACCAAAAACGGCAAGACCGCCGAGTTCAAAGACAAATAACTCTTGGTGCGCCGCCTATTGTTGCGTGAGCGGCCGCCCCGGCGGTGCGGGCGGCGGTTGATGCCAGTTCCAGTGGCTCTGATACGGAATGGCCAACCAGGGCGTGCGGATCGCTTTTCCACCATCGCGTTTCGAAACCAGCAACGCATCGAGCAACCCTGTCGTCAGTAACGTTCGCTCCACAGGCCAGGGGGGCTTGCCGGTTTGTATCAGTTCGTTGATGCCCATCAGCATCCAACTGAAATGCATGAACGGTCGCAATTCCTGCGTGCGGAACAGAGTCGATTGAATGGCACCACCCTCGGTTTCACTCCACGCGGCCGCCCACTCCAGCACGGCATATTCCAGCGAGAACACGCAGGCACGCAGTCCATCTTTGTAGTCGATGATGAAGAGGTCCGGATTCTTCGTCAGATCTTCGATCGTCTTGCCCGGAGGCAACGGCTTCTCCTTCAACCGCGAGAGCGCTGCATCCAGCAGACGCCGATCGTAAACGCCTCGCTTGCCCGCCTCCCAGACGGCGTCGCCACTGAGACATTGCACCGATCGCACACCTGTCTCGCCGCCGCCGCGACGTTCTGCCAGCGCCTGCACAATCTCCAGTGCATGAAACCCATAAGAGTCGAGCCGATGGTACGACGTGACGACAATCTGCTTCAGTTTCGCACCCCGTCGCACATCGGCAGCCGGTTCGCGCCAGGTACCGGGTAACGAAGAACCCGCCATCAGCGGAATCTTCATTTTCTGAGCCGTGTCGTAGATCCACTTCGCATCTTTCCAGTTGTCGGAGAGATGTTTGTCGTGGAAGACGGGAACCACGCGACCGGTGCGACGAAACATCTCGGCGACTTCAGCGAACATGCGACGTTTCGGGAATTGAAACTGTCCCGTGTCGGACTCCGGGTATTTTCCATGCTCGGCAATCAACAACACACCATCGACCGCCAGCTTCTTCGTGCCGAGCGTGAGGGCATCATTGATCGTCTTGGAAACCCGAACACCGTGTTCGGCTGCGAACTTTCGGCTGGTATCGTTTGCGGGGATCTGATCGGTATGAATCGATACCAGCTCCAACGGCGGCGTGCGCCCCTTGTCATCGAGCGTGTCGGTCTTCAGCAGTCTTGTGAGAATCACATCGGCGTGCGAATTGTGACGGTACTCAGACGTCAACCCGGCCACTTTCGGGATGCGGATCGCGTGGACGGTGAAGGGATACAACGTCGTCACGTACACCGTTCCGTCACTGGCGGCACAGATCCCCATGATCACATACCGTGGCAGCAATTTGCCGTCT
>JBDOMX010001054.1:0-12109 GCA_039831615.1 Planctomycetaceae bacterium | reverse complement strand
GCTGTATCCGGGCCCCGGAGGGTTCGACTTCAATGCTCACCGAAAACCCGGCGCTTTGTGCCGAATTTGTCTCCGCTCGTGGGAAAGATTCCCACACACTCCGCGTTTGGGTGACGGGAGTTTCTCTGTTCCCAATTCACAGCTGCGCTGCGTAAAAGGTCGGGCCTTATGGATTCGAGGGGACAGAAGAATGCTCTCACTCGGCAGCGGTCGGCGACCAGAATCTGTGTTTCGCGGTCAGATTCTGGTCGCGTTTGCTGCCGGAACGGTCCGCACAAAGTCGGCTTTTATTGTCACAACCAGCTTTGCGCACATGACTTGCGCAACACTGCGAAGGCCTGACCTGCAACTGGCACGCCGCCTGCATTACTTCGATCGCAGCAAGACAGGGCGTTCGGCAGAAAAAGTCACGGCGTGTCCTGTTGACGTTCACTCACAACGGGTTTCATGCAAAAGGGAGAATGAAATGGATATTAACCGATGGACAATCTGTCGGGGGCAGAATCTGCTGGCTGTTTTGGCGGTGACCGCACTGGTCGCTGCATCCGCTGCGGCCGACGTTTTAGAAAAGGCGGAAGACGGAGACGCTGAAATTCAACAGTCTTTAACCCACGCGAATTCATTGTCGGCAGCGTTTCGTGCGGCGGCAGATCATGTGACGCCGGCGGTGGTCACCATCCGTACGATGCCGGGGGATGTGGAACGGGTGTCCGGACCGGACGCGAGACCGTTTGACAACGAGTTGCCGGAAGAACTGAGGGACCATCCGTTCTTCAAAAGATTTTTCGACGGCCTGCCCGAAGGCCGACAGCGATTACCAGGCGCGCCACGGCAGCGCGGCGGACAGGGATCCGGTGTGATCATCGATTCGTCGGGAGTGATTCTGACCAACAACCATGTCGTGAAAGGTGGCGGCAAGGTGCTCGTCATCCTTCAGGACGGTCGCGAATTCGAAGCGACTGAAGTGAAGACGGACCCGTCAACAGATATCGCGGTTGTCCACATCGACACGGGAGACAGTCTTGCGGCAGCAACCATCGGGAACAGTGACCAGTTGGACGTTGGGGACTGGGTGATCGCTGTTGGCGCGCCGTTCGGCCTGAAGGAAACCGTAACGGCCGGCATCATCAGCGCCAAATCCCGTGGAATCGGGATCACGACACGGGAAGATTTCCTACAAACGGATGCCGCAATTAATCCCGGCAACAGCGGTGGTCCGCTGGTGAATCTCAACGGCGAAGTCGTCGGGATTAACACGGCTATTTCTTCAACCAGTGGTGGGTATCAGGGAATCGGATTCGCCGTGCCAATCAATATGGCACAATGGGTCAGTCACCAGCTGGTCAATACGGGAACCGTCAAGCGGGCGTTCCTCGGTGTCGGCATTCAACGGGTGAACAGCGAACTGTCTCAACAGTTTGGACTGGGAACTGTTGCGGGGGCCGCTGTCACGAATGTACGTGCTGACTCGCCAGCCGCCACTGCCGGTGTCAAGACCGGCGACGTGATCGTGGAATTTGACGGCCGCGTGATCGACAGTCCTCGCACGTTGCAGGGAGCTGTTGAACGAGCGGTCATCGACCAGGATCACAAACTGGTCGTGATGCGAGAAGGGAAACAAGTGGAACTGACGGTGCGCGTCTCGGAACTTCCGAACAACCTGACTGTCGCCGACGGAGGCAGTGCGGCGACATCTGAGTTGAAGGGGGCCGGACTGGAGGTCACCGCTTTGACTGATGATGTTGCGTCGAAACTGGGCCTGACCGGCGTCAAGGGAGTCGTGATCACCGGTGTTGAACGTGGAAGTGCGGCCGAAAAAGCAGGTCTTGCTCCGGAAATGGTGATCACCCGCGTCGGTGACAGGGACGTGACATCGGCTACGGAATTCAGCCGGTTGATGAAAGATCAGCTGGACGAGGATGGTGTTCTGTTGCTCGTTCGCAGCAAAACCGGATCCCGCTTTGTCGTTCTCAGGAAGTGAGGGAGAGACCGTTTTCTTCAAACGTCCGCTCTCCTGCGGCATCCACGACGGCAAGGTCGAAGACGCCTGCGGCGAGCGGACATCGCCCGGTGAATCCCGCCTCCGGGAAGCGAGCTGGCTGTTTCTGGCCGTGCAGGTCGGTCAGTTCGCTTCCCACGGCGGGTTTTCTTACACACGAACAGCGGGAGGGACGATGCGAATTCCGGAATGCCGGATCCTGGCAAACCCACTTCCTGCTCATCCTGTGATCCTGTCAAGAACTCCGTTTGCACGGCAAAACACGACTCAACGCCGGCATGTGATACACAAGAAGAATCTAAATCTCAGGGTTTGTGCAAACCGAACGGCAAAAATGGCGACGCCAAATTAGAATTCGCCGAACAAGTTCCTCTCCTTCCGTCACCCAGACCATGAGCGAAGCATCCCGACAACACAATCCCGTCACCGTCTCCGTCGCCAATACGGCCGGACGGATTGCGATCCCCGTGTTTCTCATCAGCTTCGCTTTACTGGTCGTGACAGGAATTGCCGCGTGGTCGATGCAGCGATCGAAAGATCAGGCAGCGGAACTCGTCCGCATGAGTCTGCAGCGGGCCGATGCGATTCAGGAGCTCGAATCTACCGTCCACCAAATGCAATCGAACCTTTATGCCTTCATGCGAACGGGTGACAATCGACATCTGAACGCGGTACTGGGACTGCGGGAAAAAACCGAACGCTGGCTGGTCCGGACCGAGCGCCTGCTGGTGGAATACGACGGAAAAACGTATGTCGCAGGATTGAGACGCAGTTACACTCGACTGACGGCCGGGCTGAACAAGCTGTCAAACCGGCCAGAATCTCAGGAAGCCGCTTCAAGTCTGCTCGACGGCCGGTTCGTTGATGCAATGATCGAAGAAGCACAACAGCAGCGTGCAGAACAGCAACAGGCCATGACCGCCGCGGTGACGGCACACGAAAAGCTCACGCAGCGTGCCACGTGGGCCATGCTGGGCCTCGGCCTGTGTGGGTCCATCGTCGGGTTAGGGCTGGGAGTGCTGATTTCGCGGCGCGTGCGGCAGTCACTGCTACGCCTTGAAGTCCCGGTTCGTGACGCCGCGGGGCAACTCAGTCAGGTTGTGGGGCCAATCGCGGTGTCCGGTGGTGCCGATGTGCAGTCATTACAGGGCCGGTTGGACCAGGTCGCAGCACAGGTGGGAACCGTTGTCGAACGATTGCAGGCCAGCGAACATGAGCGTCTTCGCACCGAACAACTGTCCGCCGTCGGTCAACTCGCCGCGGGACTTGCCCACGAATTGCGAAATCCGCTGACTGCGATGCGGACGCTTGTTCAGTCAGCGCGGCAGTCCCCGGCTGCATCGCTCGATGACCGTGACCTGGAGATTCTGGACGAGGAGACGACGCGGCTGAACGACGGCATTCAGTCATTTCTGGACTTTGCGCGACCGCCGAAGCTGGAACGACGCGAGTTCGAACTCAACAGCCTGATTGAGAATACCGTCCAGCTGGTTGCAGCTCGAGCGACACTGCAGGGAGCCGATCTTCGCACGGAGCTGCCACCAGAACCAATTCGACTGTTTGCCGATTTCGATCAACTGCGTCAGGTTTTGGTGAATCTGTTGTTTAACGCATTCGACGCGATGCCCGATGGCGGTCGGGTGACGATCGCCGCCAGCACAATGGCGGCAGACGATAACGTCACGCTGACGGTGTCGGACAACGGAGCAGGACTTCGTCCGGACATTGCCGACCGTCTCTTCGACCCGTTTGTCAGTTCCAGGGACGCCGGTACCGGTCTGGGATTATCGATCAGTCGACGAATCATTGAAGATCACGGAGGGACAATCATCGCCAAAGCGGGTGCTCACACGGGCACGGTGTTCGAAGTCCGGCTGCCGGCCATCGGAAACGATGTCGTTCAAACAGAAGAATTCGAGACCAGATAATGCCGAAGCTGCTGATTGTCGACGACGAACCCAATGTCCGCTATTCGCTGGAGAAAACATTTCGTGCGGATGAAGTCAATGTCATCACCGCCGAAACCGGGCGTGATGGACTGCGGCTGGCCAGGACTGAGTCACCGGATGCTGTGTTGCTGGATGTACGACTGCCCGATATGTCAGGACTCGACGTGTTCGCTCAAATACGTGAACACGATCGACGCCTGCCCGTCATCATCATGACTGCTCACACGACCACCGAAACCGCCATCGAAGCAATGAAGCGTGGTGCATTCGAGTACCTGCTCAAGCCGTTCGACCTCGCTGAATTGAAGGAGACCGTCGACAAAGCATTTCAGACCAGCCGACTGTCTCGCGTGCGCACGGTCTTCGAACACACTGCCGACGAACTGAACGACACGGGAGTTGACCACATTATCGGGACATCGCCTGCAATGCAGTCCGTCTACAAGGAAATTGGGCGGGTGGCGCCGCAAAATGTCAACGTGCTGATCCTCGGTGAAAGCGGGACCGGCAAAGAACTCGTCGCTCGCGCCGTGTACCAGCACAGTCAGCGACACGACGGTCCGTTCGTCGCCATCAACTGCGCTGCGATTCCTGAAACGCTGCTGGAAAGTGAACTGTTTGGCCATGAAAAGGGCTCGTTCACCGGAGCAGATCGGCGCCGCATTGGGAAGTTTGAACAGGCGATCGGCGGGACCATCTTTTTGGATGAAATCGGAGAAATGAGCCTCGCGACTCAGGCCAAAGTGCTCCGCGTTCTTCACGACGGTCGGTTTGAACGCGTCGGCGGCAACGAGACCATCTTCAGCGATGCCCGGATCATTGCGGCCACCAACCGCGACCTGCGGGCCGCCATCGATGACCGCGAATTTCGCGAGGACCTGTTTTATCGCCTGAACGTGTTCACGATCGAATTGCCGCCACTTCGTGATCGAAGAGGAGATCTGCCGCAGCTTGTTGATTACCTGTTGAGGCGATTCAATACGGAACTGGGGACTCAGGTGCGCGGCGTCTCCGAGTCTGCGATGAAAATGGTCCTGGACTTCAACTGGCCCGGCAATGTGCGAGAACTGCAAAGTGCGGTTAAGTACGCACTCGTACGAGCCACAACTGACGTCATTACGCCGGAGGCTTTGCCCGCCTCAGTGCGCGACGATGGACCGCAACCAGGTCACCAGACAGCGGACTCCAGTGCCGCCGGCGCCTTACAGGCTCTCGCACGACGATTGATTCAGGAACATCCTGGTGACGTGAATCAGCAGTTTCACGCCGTGGTGGATGGCATTTTGTTTGAAGAAGTTCTCTCACACGTCGATGGTCACCAGGCGCGTGCCGCCGAATTGCTCGGCATTTCCCGGACGACGCTTCGTGCGCGTCTGCAGGCCACCGGGTTGGTTGTCGGCAAGTCGGTCAGGTCCGAGATCGACTAGAGCAATTTTCGAAAAGTCGTGGCGGTTTCTGGCTCGCGGGAGCAATGGAATATGGGCTCTGGAGCCTCCGCCGCGGCCACAAACCAGTGTAATACGCTGTAGATCCAGTTGATCCCGATCACACAGCTAACCGGAAGATGAAGAGTGCAATGCAGTTTCGAGTGGTCACCTACAACATTCACAAGGGAATCGGCGGGCTCGACCGGCGTTATCAGCCGGAGCGAATTGTCGAAACGCTGGCGAAGTACAATCCAGACATCCTGCTGATGCAGGAAGTGGACGACGATGTTCCGAGATCACGGCACGACTGTCAGGTGGAACTGTTTGCAGACAGCCTTGCCATGCCATATCACGCGTACCAGCGGAATGTCGAACTCAAACAGAGGCATTACGGGAACGCGATTCTGAGCCGTTATCCGTTGAGTGATGTCCAGCATATCGATTTGACGATTCCGCTGAAGAAACGCCGTCAGGCGTTGCTGGCGCACTGCAAAATCCAGCATCAGGGGCATCAGAGAAGCCTGTTGATTGGCAATCTGCACCTGGGCCTGGCGGGATTCGAGCGCAAGATCCAGCTTCGCAGAGTTCTGGAGAGCGAAATTGTCCAGCATACGCAACGGCGGACGCCGACGATTATCGCCGGAGACTACAACGATGTGTGGGGGACCCTTGGCAAACAGGTGATGGTGCCAGCGGGATTTGCGACCGTCGGCGAATCCATTCGAACGTTTCCGGCTGCGTTCCCGGTCCGAGGCCTTGACCGGGTTTTCTACCGCGGTGACCTGATTTCCGACCACGCGTTCGCTTCCCGATCCCGAATCGCGCGTCAGGCCTCAGATCACCTTCCACTGATTGTCGACTTTCAACTCACAGGCGGCCCCCACTGAAGGCCGGGAAACATTGGACGGTCGAGCACTGCTTAGACCGATGAAGGCCAGTGGTAGAGCATACCATAGATGGCAACTCCCGTGACCGACACATACATCCAGACTGGAAATGCGACACGAGCCAGACGTCGATGGTTGTCCCAGCGTTCCGCTGCCGCGTGTTGAAAAACACGAACAGCGAAGAACGGCACAGTGGCTGCCAACACCACGTGTGGCCACAGAATGACGTAGTACACTGTCCGTGCTACGGCACCACCGGCAAACGGTCGCCCTCGCTCCCCGGCATAGGCGCCCAGTGCATAGTGCGACGTCAGATAACATCCCAGGAACGCCGTGGAAACCACAAACGCCGAGATCATGAAGTTACGATGTGTATTCCGGTGACCGCGACGGATCGCCAGCCAGCCAAGACCGAGCAGAACCGTCGATGTTGAATTCAGTATTGCGTTGGCTGTGGGCAGCGCCTTTGCCCAGTCCGGCAGCAAGCGGTCGATTTTCGCCAGCCGCAGTGCTGTGGACAATTCAGGTTCGTGTTGCATTTCAGACGTCGATGCGCCGGCAGCATCGGTCTCCTGACCCGTTGCTGCGGGTGCCCTGGTTTCTGATGCATCGGCATCCTCAGGTTGATCGTCTGACGTTTCCGCCGGCACCAGTTGAACTTCGACGCCGGCTGCGTCCGCGCCGGAAACAGAAAACTGCAGTCGTGGCAAAGGGTCCGGAAAGGGCTTGCGGCCCGACAGGATCCGGGCCAGATCGGCCATATCTTCCGGCTTCGTTCCCAGAAATTTTCCGGCGGGAAAACCGTCCGGATCGACAAGGACAACTCGATTCGAATGTGCGACTTCCATCCCGGGACGGCGGGCGTCGCCGATGTTTTCTTTCACGTAGACACCAAATCCATTCACGATCAGATCATGCATCGCTGCCAGGTCGCCGGTAAGAAACTTCCAGCGGTCTCGATCCGGTTGAAATGTTTCAGAATAGCGCTCTAAAATCGCGGCGGTGTCGTGGTCGGAATCGACTGTCATCGTGACAAACATCACGTCAGGGTTCTGTTCGGCAATACGGTCGTGCAGATTCTTCATCGCCAGCGTGATCTGTGGACAGGTGGTGATGCACCTTGTGAAGATAAAGCTGACGACCCATGGTTTTCCCTTGAGGTCCACCAGTCCAAAATCCTCGCCCATGCATTCTTCGAACGTGAAGTCCGGAATTTGTTGGGCGGGCAGAGTCGGAGCGGTGCGATCATCCTGCCGCCGCTCGACCACCGAGCTTGTCGTCGTGTCGTCGGGGTTGTTTGATGGCGCCGAGCCATCGTCATCAACGTCTCGGGGCTGATTCCAGACCAGCACAGCAGCGATAATCACTACGCACCACATCACCGCTCCCACGATGGCTGATCGCGCTGTCATGCCGTGGCGCGTGGCAGGCCGTTGAAACGCCTGGTGTTGCACAGATTCTCTCCAGTGACTGACAGGTGCGTGAGGCTCGCCGGCATTCTAGTCGGAGACCTCCCGAAATCTGCGGGATTCATTCCGGACATCCTGACAGTCTTTGCATCGGGAGCGGAATTCTCGATTCCCTCTGGCAGCTGTCGGTGGCTTTCAGCTCTGCAAATGAGTGGTCGGTTCCGCCGATTCTCGCAGGAAAGCATGAGATCACCCTAACCCGTTCGAGATTGCAACAGTACTCTGAGTGCTGTTTTTGAGTTGTACTGATCATCGGTGCGGAAAGCAGTTCCATGGGGATTCCACGAGTAGCCATTGTCGGGCGGCCGAACGTCGGCAAAAGTTCGCTGCTGAACTGGATGTCCGGGAAGTTGATATCCGTCGTTGACCCGACGGCCGGTGTGACGCGAGATCGCGTGACGTGGGTCATGCATGAACACGACCGATATTTTGAACTCATCGACACCGGCGGCATCGGCATCGTTGATAGTGATGACTTGTCGGATGATATCGAACGGCAAATTCAGATGGGCGTGGACGATTGCGACCTGCTGCTGTTTGTAGTGGACGCAAAGGCCGGCATTACTCCTCTGGATCTGCAGGTTGCCGAGCGTCTTCGTGTAGCTCAGAAGCCGATGCTGATGGTCGTTAACAAGTGCGACTCCAGTCGCATGGATGCAGAAGCACAGAACTTTCTGCAACTGGCCAACCTGCCGCAGGTGATTACCAGTGTTAAGGGCAATCGCAATCGAACGGAATTGATCCAGACCGTGGTTGATCAGCTGCCTGGCGCTCAGGACAGTGAATCGCAAGACGGTGCTGAACTACTGGGCCAGCCGGAATTGAAGCTGGCGATCGTCGGACGAAGAAACGTAGGGAAAAGCACATTCATCAACCAGCTGGCTGAATCAGAGCGGGTGATTGTCAGTGAGGTTGCCGGAACCACGCGCGACAGCATTGACATCCGGTTCGACGTCGATGGACGAACGCTGGTGGCCATTGATACGCCGGGTGTGCGAAAACGCAAGAGTCTGGCGAACAGTATTGAATTCTACGGCCTCGTGCGGGCTCAAAGAAGCATTCGCCGTGCTGATGTCGTACTGATGTTCTTTGATGCGACTGAGACCATTTCAAAGGTCGACAAGCAGCTGGTGGAGGAAATCGCGAAGCATTTCAAGCCATGCATCTTCGTCGTCAATAAATGGGACCTGGGGCAAAAGGAGGACATGACGATTGAAGCATGGAGCGAGTATCTGACAAAAACATTTGCGTCGATGCGCCATGTTCCAATCGCCGTGTTGACGGCCAAAGACGGGCGCAACATCCGCCAGCTGGTGAATCTGACTCAGGTCATCTTCAAACAGGCTCAGCTGCGCCTGAGTACCGGAAAACTCAACCGAGTGTTGAAAGCAGCGATCGACAACAATCCGCCACCACACCGAAAGAATCGTCGGCCGAAAATCTACTATGGCACTCAGGTGGCCACCGCACCACCGACAATCGTGGTGAAATGCAACGAGCCGAACCTGCTTGATGAATCGTGGAAGAGATATTTGCTGGGGTATCTCAGAGAAGCCACTCCATTTCAGGAGGTACCGATACGACTCATTCTGCGCTCACGCGGAGACGACGCCGCTGGTGTGCGCATCGAGGATCTGGAAATCCGAAACAGTGCCGCTCCGCTGGCAGAAGATCTGCCCGTCACCAGTCACGATACGTAGACTCGCAATGTCGCACGACACATCAGGTGAATTGGTTGCACTCTCGACACACGTCGACGAGACGCCGCGCCGAGCGCTATTGTCGCTTCCCAACAGTGAATTTCGGTCATGGCTGGCAACAATCGGACAACCGAAGTTTCGACAGCAGCAAATACGGCGTTGGATGATTGAACGGCGGGTCGATTCATTCGATCAGATGAGCGATCTGCCGGTCGGCATGCGTAAACTTCTGTCCACGGAATTTCGATATTCGTCGTTTGAACAGGTTTGCCATCAGGTTGCCTCCGACCTCACCGAGAAACTGCTGCTGAAGCTTGCTGACGGCGAACTCGTTGAATGTGTGCTGATGCGCGAGCCCGGTCGCCGAACCGTGTGTATCAGTACACAGGTTGGCTGCGGGATGGGGTGTGTGTTCTGCGCCAGTGGATTGCTGGGAGTGAAACGCAATCTGACCCCTGCTGAAATCTTTGAACAGGTTTTGGTGCTGCACCGCCTGACGGATCAGGAGGAACCAATCACGAATGTGGTGGTGATGGGGATTGGAGAACCGCTGGCGAATTTTGACAACCTCATGTTGGCGTTGAAGTTTCTGACCGAAGAGTTTGGTCTGGGGGCCCGTCGGATTACGGTGTCAACAGTGGGCCTTCCTTCTAAAATTCGCGAATTCGCCAGATGTGGTCAACAGTTCAACCTGGCTGTTTCACTGCACGCACCAAATGACGCGTTGCGAACCGAGATTGTCCCGGTCAACAAAGGGACAGGCCTGCAGGAGATTCTCGCGGCTGCTGAAGTGTTCTTTGCTGAGACCGGCCGACGAATCTCCTATGAATACGTGTTGCTCTCCGGAGTCAACGATCAGCCGGAGCACGCTGAAGAACTCTCACAGCTGCTGCGAGGACGCAATGCGCACGTGAATCTGATTCCGATGAACGGTGTCACGGAACTGGCCCTGACGGCTCCAACGCCTCCCATGACCCACCGTTTCGCCGGAGTGCTGGAAGCTCGCGGAATACAGGTCACTGTTCGGAAACGCAAGGGCGCCGACATCGACGCTGCCTGCGGCCAGCTACGGTTGCATTCCGGCACCACTGACCCGGCTAATCCTTAACCGGCAGGGCAGCCAGCCCAATTCCGGAGTAATAGAAGCCTCGCTCGGCCATTCGTTTGCGGTCGTAAAGGTTGCGGCCATCGAAGATGACGGGGGCCTTGAGTTTTAGCTTGACGTATTCGAAGTCCGGATTCCTGAATTCATTCCATTCCGTGACGATTGCCAGGGCATCGGCACCGTCACAGGCATCGTAGTGGTGGTCGCAGTACGTGATGACATCTCCCAGTTCCCGTCGAACGTTATCAATCGCGACGGGATCACTGACCTTAACCCTGGCGCCCGCATCCAGCAGCTGGCGAATCAGGACCAGAGACGGGGCTTCGCGAATGTCGTCCGTTCGAGGTTTGAAGGCCAGTCCCCAGATCGCGATCGTCCGACCGCTGAGATCGCCATCAAAATGCGCCAGCAGTTTGTTGAACATGACTGTCTTTTGGCGGTCATTGATTTCATCGACCGTCTTCAGGATCTGCGCATCAATTCCGTGTTCAGCGGCCACCGAATACAGGGCCCGGACATCTTTGGGAAAGCAGGAGCCGCCGTAGCCGGCGCCGGGAAACAGAAAGGAAAACCCAATCCTGGCATCGTGACCAATCCCTTTGCGAACCTCATTGATGTCCGCTCCAACCCGTTCGCAGATGTTGGCCATTTCGTTGATGAAGCTGATTTTTGTAGCCAGCATGCAGTTGGCCGCGTACTTGATCATCTCAGAGCTTTCGATGCCGACGCTGATATACGGTTTCTCTGTTCTCAGGAATGACTTGTAGATGTCGAGCAGCGTGTCCGACGCTTCCTGTTCGTCAACTCCCACGACGACACGGTCGGGCTTGGTAAAGTCATCAATGGCAGCCCCTTCCTTGAGGAATTCCGGATTCGACGCTGAGTAGAACGGCGTATCGGTTTTCGCCTCGATCCATTTTCGCACGAGGCGGTTAGTTCCCACCGGAACAGTGCTTTTGCAGATCACAACCGTGCCCGGCCTTAAGTGGGGTGCCATCTGCTCAGCAGCACTCTGGACATAGCGGAGATCAGCCGCGCCATCGTGATCCTGCGGTGTGCCTACACAGATAAAAACACATTTGGCGGCCGAAATTGCCTCGGCGTAGTTGGTCGTAAACCTGAGCCTGCCGGACTCGGAGTTGCGGCGCACGAGTTCTTCCAGCCCCGGTTCGTACATTGGAAGTTCGCCGTTTTGCAGCCGCTCGATCTTGGCATCGTCCACGTCGAGGCAGATGACATCGTTGCCGCTTTCGGCAAAGCAGGTTCCGGTCACGAGCCCGACATAGCCCGTGCCAATCATCGTGATATCCATGTTCGTTTTCGCTCGTGGTTCCTGGTGGTTTGCTGGTAAATGCCGGCGGTATCCGCAAGATCCGCGGGCTCAATCTAAAATCGATTCGACGTTCTGTTTGGACCATGTGCAACGAATGGTTCATCAACAGCACCGGCCACGACTGGCGAACTTTCAGAGTCACTTGTCAGTGTCCGGTCGATCTGTTGAACCATATCAAGCAACCGCTGTTCGCTGACTGCTTGCGTAGCGGACTCCAGCAGCTCGTCGGTATTGCCGTTT
>JBDOMX010001116.1:1946-2732 GCA_039831615.1 Planctomycetaceae bacterium | reverse complement strand
AGACGGACTCAGCCCGTGATGGACTCCCATGGAAGACAGGAGATTGATTTGAGAAGAAGTCGTTCGCCCCGGTCTCCAAATATCGTTCTTGAACGGATGATGCGGTCCATCGGTGTCTGTTTGGCGACATTGCCGTCGTTGGGCTGGACGCAGGAAGTGTCGCCTCTGGTTATCCCTGAGAACATTCGGGCAATCGTGACGTCCCGATGCATGGATTGCCATAGCGGTGATTCGGCGGAAGCCAGTGTGCGGTTTGACAACTTCGCGAGTTTGAAGTTTGAGGCAAAACTGGAGCTGCTGAACAGATCGCAGGACCAGATCTTCTTTGGTTTGATGCCGCCGGAGGCTGCGGAGCAGCCAAGCCCAAAAGAGCGAGACTTACTGGCAGGATGGCTTCGTCGCGAACTGCGCAGCCGCAACGCATCAAAGCTGGATGATAAGCTGCGGCATCCAGCCTTCGGCAACTACGTTGATCACGAAAAGCTGTTCGACGGCTCGATCAAGGACAAGCCTTTCACGCTAGCTCGACGCTGGCTGGTGAGTCCACAGATTTTTCATGAGCGCGTAAATGCAGTCTTCAAACTCAAGGGACGTGCGCGGCAACGTACGTTTTACGGTGTCACAAATCCGATCGTTCTCCCGGAACATTCCGGGGTTCGCTACTACGACACGACAGCATTGGATGGTGGGCATCTGCTCGTGATGCTGAACAACGCACAGTGGATTGCCGACAAGCAGGTTTTTAGGGCCATCCATCAGGGGGCGGATCGTCGCGGGATCAAGTTC
>JBDOMX010001116.1:0-1936 GCA_039831615.1 Planctomycetaceae bacterium | reverse complement strand
AACGCGAAAGACCGCTGGTATCCACCGACTTCGTCGAAAACATTTGTCATCATCGCCAAACATCTTTCCACGCCGACTGACGAGCAGCTGATCGCTGCCATCCATGGGCAGTTCGATTGCGTCCTGCAGCGGAAGGCCACCCAAGCCGAATTAGACAAATTCCTGTCACTTTTCCGTTCGGCGATCAAACTCGCCGGCAACGAAGACGGCTTGCGGCAAATGCTGGTCAGCGTCCTGTTGCAATCCGAGTTTCTGTATCGTCAGGAGTTTGGAACGGGCGATCCGGATGCACACGGAAGACGAAAGTTATCTCCTCGCGAAGCCAGCTATGCGATTGCCTATGCTGTTTCTGATTGTGTGCCGGACGAGGAACTGGTGAAAGCTGCCAGTGAAGGTCGACTGCTTACGAAAGACGACTATCGACGAGAAGTCACACGCTTGCTGAACGAAACGAGTTCTTTCTATGACGAGATTGATCCAACACTGAACGGGATTCATCTGCGTTCACATCAGGTGACTCACCCGAAGATCAGTCGCTTCTTTCGCGAATTCTTCGGGTATCCCGCAAGTGTGAAACTCTTCAAGGATGTGATGCGTAGTGGCGGTTTTTTTGACAATGCGGCTCGCGGCTACACGGGGACAGCCGGCGCAGTGACGAACGAAGCGGACCGAATCGTGGACTACATCCTGACTCGGGACAGAGACGTCTTCGTGCAACTGCTGACAACCGATTTGAACTTCGTGTTGCATACCAAGAGCAATGAGCAAGGCCAGAAGATCGTCGACGGCTGGCGTCGAGCCTATGAAGGACTGAAAGGTACTGACTGGCGAGACAACGCCGAACAGGCTCTGCTGGATAGCTTTGAGAAGCACAGAGACCTGTTCGCACTGATAAAGATCACGAACCTCGAAGAAAAGCGACGGAAGAACCATATCCGCGACTTCGGGAGATACATGCTGTTCTTCGAGCACACGTTCGGTAAAGGGCGAACTCCGATTACCTTCCCGTGGTTCTTTCACGGCGGCCAGAAATTCAGATATTCCGAAATCTACAATCTTCCGCCCCTGGCTGGCGCCGGCCCCCTGCATTACCAGGGACGTAGGTCACGCGGCGAGTACGGAAACAATGAAACCTGGGACTACCCGATCGTTCAGCCGTTCAAGATTCCCAATCGCAAAGGACTACTCACGCACCCGGCGTGGCTGTTGGCTCATTCGCAGAACACCGAAACGGATCCCGTTCGACGTGGTCGCTGGATTCGCGAAAAATTGTTGGCGGGTCGAGTACCTGACGTTCCGATCACCGTCGATGCACAGATTCCGGAAGATCATCACCGCACGCTACGAGAACGGCTCGATTCCGTAACGGGCAAGCAGGAATGCTGGAAGTGTCATCAATACATGAATCCACTGGGACTGACCTTTGAGGTCTTTGACGACTTCGGGCGGTACAGAACACGGGAGAGCCTTGAACATCCCGATAACATCATTCACGCAGCGACTCGAAAAAACACGGCGAACGTCTACAAGTCAAAACCGGTCAACGCAACGGGCCACTTAAGGGGCACCGACGACCCCTCGTTGGATGGCGATATCGCTAATGCTTTCGATCTGATCGACCGTCTCGCACAATCGAAACGCGTGCGTCAATCCATTATTCGCCATGCGTTTCGTTACTTCATGGGACGAAACGAAATGCTGTCAGATTCCCAGACATTGATCGATACAGACAATGCGTATGTCAATAGTGGTGGGAGTTTCCGGGCGGTTGTCGTAACGCTGCTAACATCCGATTCGTTTATGTACCGAAAAGATGGTTCTTAGCTCAGTGGTCCCCCATTCAGTTGTTCCACGGCGGAGCGCGCCGTGCCTAGATTGCCGAAATTAAAACTCCAATTCCGATCATCCAGCAAACAAATAAGAGCAAGCCATGAAA
>JBDOMX010000269.1:0-12130 GCA_039831615.1 Planctomycetaceae bacterium | reverse complement strand
CTCACGCAGCGGTTGCTCGTGATTTCAGCCGATGGCGTGAGTGAGTATTGCGAAACTGAGTGATGAGCGGCGATCATCATTCACGCCACATCGTGTTTTCCGGAGGTGGCTCCGGAGGACACCTGACGCCGTCGATTGCCATTGCCAAAGCACTGTTGACGCTTGACACGGATGCTCAGGTGACATTTCTGACAAGCGGGCGCGATGTTGATCGGATCGTGCTGGAGCATTCCTTTGTCGCTACCGACCAACGCTGCACCGTGATTCCTCTTTCTCTGACTCAACCTCCACGGCTCGACCGCTCAGGTCCCGCACAGATCCGGGCTTTGTGGAAATCGATTGGACTCTGTCGCCGCGTGTTTGCACAGCAACCCGTCGGGGCATTGCTGTCGACGGGTGCCTTTGCATCGGTCCCTGGACTGCTGGCTGCAAAGCGATCGAAGATTCCGGTGATTCTTTTTGAAGCCAATGCTCAGCCCGGCAAAGTCAATCGCTGGTGGAAACGTTGCGCGGCATTGAGTCTCAGTGGCTGGCCACCCGACTGTGCGAAAGACGACGTGGGCTTTGAGTATGTCGGAATGCCCGTCCGACCGGACGTGACATCCACAACAACGACAAATCCTGCGGCCGCTGAATCCGACCATGGTCAGATCCTGGTTCTGGGCGGCAGTCAGGGCAGTCGACGATTGAACAGCATGGTGCGCGCCGCGATTTCTCAGACCCGGCTTCCGAGTGACTGGCACGTCCTTCACCAGACCGGTGACTGTGAAACCGATGAACCGGCATTCGGAAACCAGAATCGCGTCACAACCGTTGCGTACCTTGATAGCCTGGGTTCAGAATTGCATCGATCAGCATTCGTGATCAGCCGAGCGGGGGCCGTGACTCTCGGAGAATTAGCAGCGACCGGATGTCCGTCGATCCTGGTGCCACTGCATTCCGCCGCTGAGAATCATCAGCATCAGAATGCGGCACGTTTTGTCAGGCAGGGCGCGGCGCTACTGGTTGAAGAAACGGGTGCCGACGCGGTGCAGGAACTGCTGGGTGCCATCCATCGACTTGTCAGCGATGCGAAAACTCGTGCTGCGATGCGTCAGGCAGCACAATCATTGCATCAGCCCGGCGCCGCGCAGCATGTCGCCGAGCTACTTCTCCAACTCGCTGACCAAACGCAGCGGAACGACTGAACCGGACTCGATCATCGCCGCGTCTGTTCTAAACTCATGATAGTGATCGGCCGTGCGGCCCACGTGGTGAGTGGAGTTGACCGGCAGCCAGGCAACTCCTTCGAGGACGGACGTCCACACACGCCGCAGGAAGAGCTTATCAGATCGCCAGGGCAGAGCTGCCGTCCAGTCGACACTCAGCGTTACGGCGGGAGCTTCACTCGCCATTTGGAAGATGACTGGAATCGGACGTGCCGGGCGAGCGCCGTGGAGCCACAAATTGGCGGCCGCCTGATGAGCCGCCAGGGGCAAATTCAGCTCGCGCAACAAATCACTGCGTTTTTTCAAATACCAGTCGGGATGTGGATGGTTGCGGCGGTAGAGATCCAGCAAGTCCAGTGCGGCACCTCGATTTCCTCGACGACGTTCCCGACGAATAGCGAGCAGCACATACTTTGGCGTCGTCACATCCACGAGACTTTGCAGGCGTTCAAACGTGTCTTCAAAATCACGATTCAGCTGCGCAGGGTTACTAATGGGATTTTTGGCGACAACGTCAGGTAACTCGTGATATCCAAGTGCTCGTCCCATCCGGTACAGCGGATCCGCCAGCTCGATGGAATCTGCCCCGTGCTCCTTTTCAAGTTGCTGTATGAGTTCAGTGGCGACGGCCACAATCTGTGGCAGGTGCTGTTTGCGGACAGCCGGTCGGTCGAGCTTGAGCAGCAGGCTCGACAACTCCTGGACGCCGCTCGCTTCCGGGACAGATTCTGGATTGTTCGATTCGTTGACTTTCGCCGGTTCCGGCACCATAGGCGGACCGGCATTGTCCACGCGGGCCGTTTGCCCGTTCGTGACCAGCGACATCCGCAACCAGGCGTCCGGGGCTCCGACGGTCGAATCCTCCGAATGCGTGCTGGCTGCTCCGCGAGGTTCCAACACACCGTCCAGATTCGTGTCGATTAGCCACTGCAATTCCCGCCTGCCCGCTCCCTGAACCACGACAACATCAAAGTAAACCGGATGAAACGGTCCGGCGTGCCGGATGCGGCTATTGATCTCAGCAGCCGCCTCTTCGCCTCTGAGTTCCAGTTTCCAGGCAGAGAATCGCTCGGCGACCTGTTGAAAGTGCCGCTGTTCGCAATCCGCGGCGGCCGGGCCTCCCGTGGGGTCGGTCAGAATTCCAGCCCAGGCCCGCAGAGGAGTGTGGCTGACTTCCGGGAGCGTCAGATGTCCGCCGCTCAGGCTGCAAATGCCGGCGTCGTTAATGGGAGTGCGCCAGAGAATCGTTTTCGTTTGACCGAAAACAGCCTGTGGGAGTGCCACCAGAAAGCAAAGCAGGAGGACGAACTGCAGTTTGCCTGCGACGTGCCGATCGCACCACAGCGCCAACGTTGGCCCGGTTGAACGACTGCAATTCTCGTGGTGGTTACACAAGTTCGGGCACCGGAATGCGTTTGTCGACCAGAAATTGGGGTCGCCCTGTGGGGTCGGTCACCGTTGTCGTCATCGGATCGATGCCGATGTTGTGATAGATCGTGGCAACGATTTCCTGCATGTCCACAGGACGATCAACGGCATGCTCGCCCAGGCGGTTGGTGGAGCCGATCGCCTGTCCCACTTTCATTCCTCCGCCAGCCAACAAGGCACAGCTGACGCGTGGCCAGTGGTCCCGACCGGCGCCTTTGTTAATACGCGGCGTGCGCCCGAACTCACCCCACACGACCACCGTCACATCGTCGAGCATGCCGCGTTCTTCCAGATCTTCAACGAGTGCACTCACGGCCTGATCCAGTCGTGGGCCGTGGTGGCGAACCAGATCGAAGTTTGCACCGTGACTGTCCCAGCGACCGTAGGACAAGGTGACTGATCGAACACCCACTTCGACGAGCCGACGAGCGATTAAGAGATGATCGTTGCAGGTTGGTGCTCCGTCGTATTGATACTTGTAAGGCTTGCCGTCGCCGTACCGCTCGCGGGTTTCTACCGATTCTTTGGAAACGTCAAGGGCGTCAGCCAGCCGGCTGGAACTGAGGACTCCGAACGCCGCCTGATTGAAAGCGTCCATCCCGCGAATGCTGCCTTTGTTGTCGGCGTTCCGTTTGAGTCGGTCCAAACCAGTCAGCAGTGCCTTACGGTCACCCAGTCGATCGAGCGTCACACCATTAAGTGTCAGGTTGTCTGCGCCTTCGTGGCTTGGTCGAAACGGCTGAAAGGCCGCCCCAAGGAAACCTGGCGTTCCGGGAGTTGACCACGGTGCGTGGCTCGTTTGCGCAGCTAACGCAACAGATGATGGAATTCCAGGATCTGTTGGTCCAAGAAGTTTTCCGAGGACTGATCCGACCGACGGTCGGCCACCGATGGAACTCAGACTCTTGCGGCTCCACCCCGAAAAACACTGGAAGGCATCGTGGCCGGCTTTGACTCCCACGACCGATCGCACGACCGCCAGTTTGTCCATCATTCCGGCGAGCTGCGGAAAACACTCTCCAATCTGAACGCCAGGCACAGCAGTCGAAATCGGCGCGAATTCACCGCGGATTTCTGACGGGGCTTCGGTCTTGATGTCCCACATGTCCTGGTGAGGCGGACCGCCGGCCAGAAAGATATTGATGACGGCCTTGTGCGGTGATTTTACGGGAGCCTGAGATTCAGCTCTCAGAATGTCGGGAAGCGCGAGCCCACCGCACAGGCCACCAATTTGTAAAAACGAACGGCGGTCTACACCGTCGCACATACGTGCAGAGCGTCCAAACAGCGTCAGCATGTGGAACTCCTGATCCGGCGGGAGACGTGCGTTGTGAACGACGTCGCGGAAACTATGGTTGGAACGTGAGGTGAGCACAGCCCAGTGCAGGCTGAAAACACTACCACACGTTGGGTATAAGGATAGTCGGGCGGCGTCTAACCGTCAAGAAAATCAGCGAAATCGGCCTGCGGCAGCTCTGGATTGCATGAGTCATCTGCATTGCCGAAAATGGGTCGGCCCGTGTTTTGCTGCCCAATCCGTCATCATGGGACAGACTGCCTGATTCGTCCGACCTGTAGTTCCTGAATTCCCGTTACAGGATCGAGGGTCCCTTCACTTCGATGCCCTTGAGTCTCATCTTGAGTTCTTCCACGTTGGGTGACACTTCAAAGGCTCTTTCGCGACTGATGAACTCGCGATTCACGAAATCGTAAAGGCTGTCGTTGAATACCTGCATGCCTTCATCTTTTCCAATGCGAATGGCCGAAAACAGCTTCTCGTCTTCTCCATTCATGACCAGCTTACGCACGGTCGGATTGAAGGTCATGACCTCCACAATGGGGACTCGACCGGGCTTATCGACGATCGTTTTAAGAAGTTTTTGTCCGACGATGGCTTTCATGTTCATCCCAATGGCCGCCCGCACCGCAGCATGCATCGCCGCCGGAAAGAGGTCAATAATTCGGGCGATGGTGCCTGGTGCATTGGAAGCATGAATGGTTCCGAATACGAGGTGCCCGGTTTCCGCGGCATGAATCGCGGTTTCAAAGGTTTCCTGGTCACGCATCTCTCCCACGAGCATGATGTCGGGGTCTTCACGGACGGCATGTTTCATGGCGACACGAAAGTCGATGACATCCATGCCGATTTCACGCTGATTGATCAGGCATTGGTCGGATGTGTAAACGAATTCAATCGGGTCTTCGATCGTCAGGATGTGACGATTCATGTTGTGATTGACCCAGTCCAGCATCGAAGCAATTGTCGTGCTCTTGCCGGATCCGGTGACTCCCGCCAACAGCACCATGCCCTGATCGAACCTGCATAAGCTCTCCATCACCGATGGCAGGTAGAGGTTTTCGAAAACCGGAATATCACGTTCAACTTTTCGAGCGACCATGCCAACCAGCCCCAGTTGGGTCAGCAGGTTGACTCGAAATCGCCACGATTCGTTTTTGTAGTCCACCACCTTGGAAAAGTCGGCTCCGCCGTCCCGGTGAAAGATGTCCAGGTTTCGCTGGTCCATCATGGGAAATGCGAGTTTCACCATTTGCGACTCGGTCAACGCTGGCATGTCCAGCGTCGTAAGAGTTCCACGAATTCGCAAAATGGGGGGTTGGCCCACTTGCAGGTGGACGTCCGAGCAGCCCTGTTTGACACCCATCCGGAAGATCTTGTTGATCTCAATGTCTGCCTGAGGGTCGAAGGTGGATTTTAGCCATTCGCGTGCTTGAACCATGGGTCGCTGAACTTTCGCTGGTGGTGATATCGTCGTGTGGGCAGCCTCAGAGTCGGCAGGCAAAACCCGATTGTCACACGTTCTCGATCATCCGCACGGGGACACCGTGATCCGCCAGATGCTGCTTGGTTTCCTGAATCGTATACGTTCCGTAATGGAAGATACTGGCAGCCAGTGCCGCGCTGGCTCCTCCATCGGTGACCGCTTCGAGAAGATGTTGAGGGGACCCGGCGCCGCCACTGGCCACCACTGGAATCGACACAGCATCGGCGACCGCACGAGTGATTTCCAGGTCGTAGCCGTCTTTCGTGCCGTCGGCGTCCATACACGTCAGCACAATCTCGCCCGCCCCCAGTTCCTGAATCTGTTGGGCCCAGGCAACTGCCTCGAGCCCGGTGGGAATCCGTCCGCCGTTGATGTGCACATCCCAGAACTCTTTGCCGTCCTTTTGAACTCGCTTGGGATCGATGTTGACCACGATACACTGACTGCCAAATCGCTGGGCGGCCTGCCGCACAAATTCCGGAGTATTCACGGCCGCCGAATTGATCGACACCTTGTCGCAGCCGGCATTGAGCAGTCGTCGGATATCGTCCACTGTGCGAATTCCCCCACCGACGGTCAGTGGCATGAAGACCACTTCGGACGTGCGGGAGACCACGTCAAGAATGATGTCACGTTCTTCATGACTGGCGGTGATATCGAGGAACACCAGCTCGTCGGCACCCTGCTGTTCATACTTCTTTGCGATCTCCACCGGATCGCCGGCATCCTGCAGATTGACAAAATTCACGCCCTTCACGACTCGGCCAGCGTGAACGTCGAGGCAGGGAATGATACGCTTTGCCAGCATGATGCAGGGTCGCTGTGGAGTGGGCGCCGTGTGAGTCCACGGTTAAGGTGGAATGCGTTGTGTCACCTATCAGACCGTTGAGTTCACCAACGGTCAACTCTGCGCCGGCCGTCAATCGTCGATACCTGGAATTGAGTCCCTGTCATTCAATGATGCCTGTTCCCGTCAAGCAAGTTTCCGTCAAATTAGGCGATCGCTCGTATGAAATCCTCATTGGCGACGCAATCCTCGCCGACACTCCACAGTTGCTGGGAAAGGATTCCACCCGCTTTTTGATTGTGACCGACGACAACGTCCGGACACCGCACGCCGAACTTGTGCTGAAGGCACTGCGGGATTCGGGGGCTCAGGGGACCATCGTCGCCGTTGCCGCAGGGGAGCGATCCAAGTCACTTTCCACGCTTTCCACGCTTTATGACGCACTGATTGAGCAGTCTGCCAATCGGCGAACCACCATTGTCGCCGTGGGTGGAGGTGTCGTTGGCGATTTGGCCGGTTTTCTCGCCGCCACCTACGCTCGCGGTCTTCCCTTTGTCCAGGTGCCCACGACGCTGCTGGCGATGGTCGACAGCTCAGTCGGTGGCAAGACCGGGATTAACCACCCGCGCGGCAAGAATCTCATCGGGGCCTTCCATCAGCCTCTTGGAGTGCTTGTTGATACGGCGACTCTCGAGACTCTGCCCGATCGGGAATACCGTTCGGGGCTGGCAGAAGTGATCAAATACGGGGTCATCATGGATGCCGATTTTTTTGCGTGGCTCGAAGGCCAGGTCGATGGCATGGTGCACCGTGACTCTGAGGTGCTGGCCCACATTGTGGCTCGCTGCTGTCAACTGAAAGCGGATGTCGTCCAGGAGGACGAATTTGAAACGAAGGGGCTGCGGGCGATTCTCAACTATGGCCATACGTTCGCTCACGCTTTTGAAGCCCTGTCTGGCTACGACGAACTGCTGCATGGTGAAGCTGTGTCGATCGGCATGATTTGTGCCAGCCGCCTTGCCGTCCGCCTGAACCGCATCTCAGAGGAAGTGACGGACCGCCAGGTGGCCCTGCTGTCGGCTGTTGGACTGCCCGTCAATGTGCCGGCTAATCAGCTCAGCCGCCATCAGGAACTCATGGACTGTATGCTGTTGGACAAGAAAACGGTCGATGGTCAGCTGCGGTTCATTCTGCCCGACCGGATCGGTCATGTGGAACTGGTGGAGGGTGTCGCGGCGGACGTCGCCTTGGAGTGCCTCTCTGGATAGGCGCTCGATTTCTGCGGTGCGGAGTCGGTCACCTTCCTTCGCCCCGATGGGGAGAAGGTGCCCGCAGCGAGGATGAGGGGAAGCAGTACGATTCATAACAGGCCGTTCCATCCTGCGGATGCGCTCGTTTCTGAGTGGTTGTGTCTGCCAGGTTGTATTCGCCGTTCGGCCACCGTAGCCTGATCTCATGCCGACTGTTCCCGAACGCATTCTGTTGATGACCGCCGATCTGTCGTTTCGCGGCTCGTCGATCCTTGCGCTGCGACTGGCGCGCGGACTTCAGGATCGTGGCGTGGATACGGTGATGTTGTGCGCCCGGATCGGTCACATGGACCGCAGCCTTCTGGAAGGTCTTCAGGTCCATGAGCTGCCCGGATACTTACTGCCGGTCTGGGGCCGGATCGTGCGCCGTTCGGTACTGCGGAATCTTGAGAAACAGCCTCCCGATGTCATCCACCTGCTTTCGCCCGAACTGTTGCCTCAGGCGATCTGGCTGGGCAGTCAGTTGTCGTGTCCGGTGGTTCTGCGCATCAATGATCACGCCGATGCTGCCGCACTCACCCTGCCGTCCGCCTCAGGCTGTTGTCGGATGATCGTTTCGGTGAGTGAAAGTGTGCAGGCCGCGCTGCCCAATCAGCCTCACCTGAATCGCATCGAGCGACGCGTGATTCATCCTGGAATCCCGGTCGTGCCGGATGCAGAAATTCTTCCGATCCTGGAACCAGGTCGTGCTCCTGTCATCGGGATGGCGGGACCACTGGAAATATTGAAAGGCGGGTCGTTTTTTCTCCGAGCCTGCCATCGAGTCATCAATGACGGCACTGAGATTCGAATCGTGATTGCCGGCTCCGGACCGGAAGAACGAAACCTTCGCAAGCTGGCGACGTCGCTGCAACTGGACAACGAGGTCACCTTCGTGGATGACAGTACCGACATGCGAACATTCCTGTCGGCCATGGACGTATTTTGCCTGCCGTCTCTGCAGCAGGGAATCGGGGTTCTGTTACTGGAAGCCATGGCTTTGGGCCGTCCGGTGATTGCATCGGGTGTGGGCGGCATTCTTACGGTGCTGGATGACAACAATGCTGGAATCACGGTGCCCGCTTCCGACAGCCGTCAACTGGCAGAAGCCATCGGACGACTGATCCATCAGCCGGAACAGGCGCGTGAGATGGCACAGTCCGGGCGTGCTCTGGTGGAGCGGCGTTTTTCGCTCAAGCGCATGGTGGATGAGGTCACCGCACTTTACTCCGAACTGTGCAGCGATCCTCCGGCCAGCGTCCGCCTGCCGCAGACCACGCCCTCATCGCATCAGGACGCTCCATGAACGCGGAACTTATTGCCATCGGTTCAGAACTCGTGTGTGGTGCCAGTCTTGACACGAACAGTCAATGGCTCAGCCAGGAACTGGAAGCACGCGGCTGGACAGTGACTCGACATACGACCATTGCCGACGATCTGCCGGCCATGATGGAATCGCTGCAGGCGGCCGCGCGCCGTTGCTGCATCGTGCTGGTCACGGGCGGCCTCGGTCCAACCAGGGACGATATTACTCGTGAGGCACTCGCCGGTGCCTTTGATCAGCCGTTGGTGGAGGATCGGTCCGAACTGGAACATATTGCCGGACTGTTCGCGCGACTCGGTCGGCGGATGCCGGAACGGAATTCCATCCAGGCCATGCGCCCACGCGACGCGGTCCCGTTGCGCAATAACCATGGAACAGCCCCCGGAATTCTTCTGAATCTCGCGACGCCCACATGCCTGGTCGCAGCCATGCCTGGTGTGCCGCGGGAAATGAAGAAGATGTTTGCTGAGCAGCTGGTTGCTCAGTTGCCGCAGAGTCCGGTGGTCATGCGACGCATTGTCCTCAGAACATTTGGATATGGCGAATCGCACGCCGAAGAGTTGCTGGGTGAGCTGACGGCCCGAGGTCGCAATCCGGAAGTGGGCATTACAGCAAGCGGCGCCGTGATTTCGCTTTCGGTGACGGCGCGAGCCGACAGCCAGGAGGCATGCGATGCCTTGATCCAGCCGGCGATCGACATCATCAATGACAAACTGGGTCACGCGGTGTACGGGACCGATGCCGATGAGCTCCATGACATCGTCCGCCAGCGTCTGGCTGAGAAACGGCTGACGGTCTCACTGGCAGAAGGCACCACCACGGGAGGGCTGCTGAGCCAGTGGTTGTGTCATGAATCAGGCGTCGGCGCCGATGTCGTCCGTAATGATCGACTGATTCCCGGCAAAGAAAACACAGACGACCTCGTGCAACTGTGTGAATCGATTCAGGATGGTGCCGACTATGTCGTTGTTACCTCTCATTCCAGACACACGATTGATGATCAGAACAACGCGGCCATCATGCAGGGCCAGTTCGCTGTGACCGGCCGGGGGCTCAGTCGCGTGGTCAATGTTGATTTTACCGGCGATCTGGGAATTTTCCGCGAGCGAGCTGCCCGCATGGCGCTGAACCTCATTCGATTGCACATGAACGGCCATGCGGTCGATCGTGCGCCTGCCGGGCGTGATGTCAGATAGCACATGAATTTACCTCCCGCAGCCACTCCGATTGTGCGACCCGCGACACCAGATGATCTGCCGCAGCTATCCTCCGTGGTTGACCACTTCGTGCACGCAAATCGTCTGCTGCCCCGGACCGTCGCTGAACTTCAGGGATTGTTGCCGACCGGGTTTGTGGCGGTCAGCGATGACGCGATCATTGGATTCGCTGCGCTCGAAATCTATTCTCCGAAGCTGGCCGAAATTCGCAGCCTGGCGGTGATGGAGCACATGCAGGGACGGGGAGTCGGACGCATGCTGGTGGATCAGTGTGTGCAGCTCGCGAAGTCACGAAACGTGCTTGAAGTCATGGCGGTGACTTCGTCTGACGAGTTTTTCGCCTCGTGTGGCTTCGACTTCACACTCCCCGGTGAAAAAAAAGCTCTCTTCATTCAAACCCGAGATACAAACGGTTGATCGCCGACTGATTGATGCCATGAACGACCTACTGGGTAAAATTCACTGCGGAGACTGTATCGAAGGCATGAACGCGCTGCCGGCGAAAAGCGTGCATCTGGCCTTTGCCGATCCCCCCTTCAACATCGGCTACAAGTACGATGTCTATGAAGATCGGCTGGCGGCCGAGGACTACCTCAAATGGTCGTCCGAGTGGATGCAGGCGGTCGCGCGTCTGCTTACCAACAACGGCACGTTCTGGCTGGCGATCGGCGATGATTTTGCAGCGGAACTCAAACTGGCTGCTTTGGACGCCGGTTTTCACATGCGCAGCTGGGTGATCTGGTACTACACCTTCGGAGTGAACTGCAAAAACAAATTCACGCGCTCGCACACCCACTTGTTCTACTTCGTTAAAGACCGGGAATTGTTTACGTTCCGAGCCGACGACCCCGAAAACCGTGTGCCTTCGGCGAGGCAGCTCGTCTACAACGACCGACGTGCCAACAGCAAAGGTCGGTTGCCTGACGACACCTGGATCATTCCTCCCAACGTGGAGCAGACGTTTGCGCTAAGACCGCAGGACCTGGCGGAACAATTCGGCCCGGACGAAGACACCTGGTATTTTCCCCGCGTGGCGGGAACGTTTAAGGAGCGGGCTGGATTTCATGGCTGCCAGATGCCCGAACAATTGCTCGGGCGGATCGTTCGCAACTGCTCGAATGAGCATGATGTCGTGATCGATCCGTTTTCGGGCAGCGCGTCGACACTCATCGTGGCCCGTAAACTTGGTCGTCGAGTCATCGGTTTCGAACTGTCCGAGGATTATACCAAAGCCGGAAGCGAGCGATTGAATGCCACGAAGGTCGGTGATGAGCTGACAGGTGCTGCTGAACCAACCATGTCGGCAAAACGCACTCCCGGAAAACAAACTCCAGACAAGACCGCGGTCACGATCGAGCCGACGGAATCGTGTGCGGCAGCCGGCAGTTCTTCGGAGACCGTCACTGCGGAAGCCGGCCCGGCAGACACTGACGGCGAGATCCAGGCACCCGTGTCCGCAGCAGCGGATCCGCCGTCGGTCACTGAATCCGACGTAACGGCGCCGCAGCCAGCTGTGACCAATTCATCGGCGGCGGGATCAAAAGAATTACTGCCATTGACGCGTCGTCTGTACGACGTACTCAATGAGACGATTGCCGCGGCCTTCGTGAAGATCCACGAAGGCTGGGCGGTCGACCGCGTCCTCACCGATCCAGCTCTTCAGGCGGCGTTTTATGAGGAGTGCGTTCGACTTGGTTTGCCGTTGTCGCAGAAAGAAACATGTCTCCGCCTGTTGAAGTTAAGAAAGAAAGGCGGTGCTCTGAAAGGATCCCAACGGTATGCGGTTTCCGGTGCAGAGTGCGAGCCTTATTTGCACGGATGTGAAATGGCGTGGGCCACGATGGAATCGGAATATCCGGAAGTCAGTCTGGAGGAAATCCTGTCAGACCCGGGACTGGCTGCCGAATTTGATGCGGTGGCCGAACGGTTCGCGCCAGGGTTCACAAGGCTGGACTATCGATGGGGGGCACTGCGGTTGAGAAAGAGCGTCCATAAGGCGCGCGAAATGACGGTCGGTCCAAATTTGATTTCCCAAACCCACGCCACAAGTCGGCAAACTTAAAAAAACCCTTAAGAACTGACCACACCACAAAC
>JBDOMX010001122.1:0-2736 GCA_039831615.1 Planctomycetaceae bacterium | reverse complement strand
CCTCCCACGTCGATGGATCTGTAACCGTGGCCTCCCATAGGAGTGTGTCGTCGGTAACTCGGGTGAAACGTTCCACGAGGCGCAGGTCGCCCGCTGAGCCTTCCCATTTCCGTTTCTCGTGAAAGTTTGTCGTCTCGACGACTAGAGTGTCGCCCTCCCAATGGCCTCGTGAATCTCCCAGCCAGCTACGAATGGTTTCTGGGGCGTGAGCTGAGCCATCTAGGGGAATGATGCGGACGTCGCTGTTCTCTTCAGTGATGAGCAACACGAAGTCTCGCGTTTGCATAATCTGCGAGTGACCCGTATTTTGCGTGAACGGAATGTTCGGCGGCCCGTCGTTTCCTAGGATGCAGCGCTCAGCTAGACCACGGGATTCCAACGTGTGCCCTGGTTGCTGCTCCCGCGACCGCACCAGTCCCTCCGGCGTCAGGTTAGGAAGTCTGCCGTCGGGCGGATCGACAATCATCGATGTTCGACGACTGGGCCGGATTGGGGTCTGCCAATTGTCCAAAGCGAACTCTGTCCAGTCGTAATGCACGGTCGCCGGGTCGACAGAGGCGTCCGTGATTACTGCCCGCCTGAAGTTCTCTATTGCCTCCTGACGCGTATACAGAGGCGTGTCAGCCAACTCGTCTGGGCGCTCCAGCGGTGTGTAGGCCGCAAATGACCAGTAGCCCTGCAAGACCGGATCGCCCCATGGCATTCGCGGAGGCTCCGAGTGAGGTAGCGTCGGATCCCAGACTCGCTCGATGGCTTCCGCGATAAAATTTTCAGCGTCCTCTCGGAAGTAGGCGTAGGTCGATTCGGGGGTGTGTGGCGAGGCAGCTCGAGCAGCTTCTAGGGCCTCCTGTGTCCTCTGATTTACGAGTACTGATGGAGGAAGGCTGGAGTCATCGCTTCGGTATCGACGCAATTCATCTAAACTTTCTTGGGAACTAGATGGGGCGTTGAACTGGGCGTAAGTTGTAGTGGCCGCAAGACCGAACGCGACCACTGTGGCCGTCACCACGACCAGTTCTTTCCTGAACCGAATGTGCGTCAAACGCCCGCCCCCCCCAAAGTTGGTTCGCGCTTCGATACCTCTTCAATCATCTTCTAACTGTATCACGTGAGCGTCCACGACTTTCCAATCTGCGTATTGAAGGGCGTCGTTTCAGACGTTACCAACGTCTGCTATCGGCCAGGCGGTCGTTGTGGAGTCTGCCTCTAGTCTCCAATTTGGTGCCTGTTATGCGCCACTCTTCGCGAATAGAGCGTCTATGAACGCCGCCTTCCTCGGGTCGATATGAAAGCTGTCCGGGACGATCAGATAGCCCTTCTCGCTAGGGGCTTCAATCAGATGCATCGTCACGTCATCCCCGGGGTCGGCACCACCGTCAAAGGAGATGGAATCAACGACGCGCACATCGCGGGTGACTATCTCGGGCACCGACTTGTGGGACTCCCAAAGTCGTGCGTGTACCCCCTTGCGATGACCTCAGCCAGAAGCTCTGCAAAATCCCTAGCCATGCATCGGATTACAACACCCGTGTCCGTCTTCAAACAAATGGGACAGATCTGATTTCAGACTAAGCGAGTGGTTTTCTCGTCATTGATGTACCTGACTACCCAGGTAGACCAAAGACGCGATCACAGCGAGCGCGGCAAGTATCTCCCCAATGTAGGCCCATTGCTCTAGAGTCATACGTCGTTCGATAGCGTGGCGATAAGAATCTTGAAACTTGTTTACCAAATTCTATGCAGCACCATGCATATTAACTGTTAACCGACGGCTACTTACTGCCAGGACATTTACCGGTAGACGGGGCTGACGGTGTCCCGCAGCGTGCACTCGAACGGCCTAACTTCGAGGCCCGGCCGGTAGACCCAGGTGTTTTCCCAGATCGCGGGTTCCACCAGGTTCTCCGGATCCGTAACGATGACGTCATACTGGAGGCGGGTTTCGTCCTCGCTCAATGTATATCGCTCGACCATCGCAACGCTCTCGCTCATGGGCGTACCGTCACCGTCGAGGAGCGGGAAAGCGACCTGTGTCGTGTCGACGACGAGCGTATTACCATCCCAACGGCCGACAGAGTATCCGAGGTGACTCGACGCCTGGGTCTGGCCGCGAGCGTCTTCACTCATATGAAACACGCGCCGTGCATCCCATTCCTCGATCCGTTGGATGATCCGGTCTCCGTCGTCGATGAACTCCATCGGATAGGGATTCAGAACGGCGTTGGGCATACCGGGCGGTCTGCACTTGAGACCCGGGTCGTCGGTTCTCGGATCAAAGGCGTCCCTCGCCGCCAGAGCCGCGGACGTGAGCACGAGCGGACTGCGGATCCGGTACAAGTCACGATAACCCCACACCTTGAAGATTCCGCTTCCGGCCACATCGGCCGCGCTGGCCAGCGCCGTCTCGTCGGTCGAGGGAGAAGTCCACCGCAGCGGAGCCTCACGGTCCGACAAGATCACCTCCTCACCGCTGGGTAAGAGCAAATGGGAGACGAAGATGGCGGGTTCGCCTCGCCGGGACGCTGCCCCGGCCGCCTTGACTCGCTCGCCGATGCTCACGGACTCCGCGGTGAATCCCCGTCGTATCAAAGTGTTCGTCGTGCCGCCTTCTAATTCCCACTCTTCGGTCATGCCTGCGTCATTCACCACTGCGAGCGTGAAGCTAACGTGGGGATTTCTCCAGAAGATATCGGTGACAGTCCCCTCAATCTCCACCGTGGTGTCTCGATTGAAGAA
>JBDOMX010000261.1:0-12145 GCA_039831615.1 Planctomycetaceae bacterium | reverse complement strand
GGCTGGTGTGGCCGGCCGTAGCGGCTTTTTTTCTGATCTTCTCACTCCCGGCGTTCCTGTACCTCCCTCATGACAGGGCAGGGGGGATGAGCGTGCCACAGGCGGCCGTGTGGGGCGTCACCAGCTTTCGTGAGATCGTGAGTGAGGTATGGCGGCTCAAGGACCTCCGCAACTTTCTGATCGCCTTCTTCTTCTACATCGACGGTGTGCTCACCCACCTCGCCGAGGCCGAGGCGGCAGAGGATGAGTTCACTCAGGCCCAGCTCCGGGACTTCGCGGCCGCGGTCGGCGAGATCCGTAGGCGTGGACATCGCCCCGCCTACATCCATGCCTCCAACTCTGCGGCTCTCATGATGGGTCGCAGCTCGGCCCCGGAGGTGGGAGTCAACCTCGTCCGCCCAGGGATCGCGCTTTACGGGCACGCGCCGGACTCCGCGTTGGAGGGTGCCTGGCCCCTGCGTCCGGTGATGTCGTTCGAGACGGCGATCTCATTCCTGAAGAAAGTTCCCGCTGGGGCGCAGCTTTCCTATGGCCGCACGTGGACGGCGACCCCATCGCACCCACCGGGTGTCCAGGCGGCGGGACTCAGACATTCCTGCTGACCGCCGTGGACGACCGAGTCAAAGTGGCGGTCCCTGTCGTCATGGTCTCCGCCCATTTTTTTGGCGGCTGCTCGTGTGAAAGCGGCATGCCGATTCACAAGACGGCCGATCTGGAGACCAACAACGCCGAAATTGCGGCGCTGGCAGCTCCGCGGCCCCTGCTGCTGGTTTCGGTTGGTGGCGACTGGACGAAGAATAATCCGGAAGTCGAGTACCCTTACATCCGGAATGTTTATCGTCTTTTCGGTAACACCGCCAACGTCGCCAATGTTCATTTCGCCGACGAGGGTCACGGTTACCAGATTTCCAAGCGACAGGCCATGTATCCATTTATGGTGCAGCATCTTGGGCTGGATTCATCCGGAGTCCGCGATCCCGATACCGGGCTGTTCGATGAAACCGGGACGAAGCTCGAAGAACCCGATCAAATGCGAGTGTTTACCGACAAACACCCACTCCCGGATCGCGCGCTGACACCTGGGGCGCTCGTCGCCTTCTGACAGCCGAGGACTTGTAAACACTCCTCCGCATCTCACGAATGAACGGTGCCGCCACCATCCCGCGCTTCTTCAATGGCATAACGAGTGGTGACTGGCGGCGTCCAGTGGGACATCCCGGTGAGTGACAGAACGGATCGGAAATGTCGAAAGCGGAACACCGAGTAACAAGACTGCTGCCATGGAATTGAAGGACAAGATCATTGTTGTGACCGGCGGTGCACACGGGATTGGTCGTGGACTCTGCGTGCGATTCGCGCAGGAGTCTCCGGCTGGGATCATCGTCGCAGATATTGATGAAGCTGCGGCAAAAGAAACTGCGAAACTGGTCGGTGGAACAGCCGTCGCCTGTGACGTCAGCAGCGAACATTCCATTCAGGATCTGGTGGCCACGACCGAAGAAGTCTATGGTCCAGTCGATTTGTTCTGCGCCAACGCAGGGATTGCGTTCGCCGGAGGTCCGGAGCTGTCGGACGAAAAGTGGACGGAGATGATGGACATCAACTTCATGTCCCACGTTTGGTCGGCTCGAGCCGTCCTGCCGGGCATGCTGGAACGAGGCCACGGCTGCCTGCTGCATACCGCATCCGCTGCAGGTTTGTTGATGGAATTCACGTCGGCTCCCTATCAGGCCTCCAAACACGCCGCCGTTGGATTCGCTGAATGGCTGGCAGTCCGGTACGGACCACAGGGGATTCAGGTCGCCTGCCTGTGTCCGCAGGGCGTTCGCACCCGGATGATTGATGACCACCATCCCATGAATCAGCACTTGCAGGAAACGTCCGTGTCGGTGGAGCATGTCGCCGAAACGACGATGCGCTGCCTGCGCGACGAACAGTTTCTGATTCTGCCACACCCCGAAGTAAAACGTTACATGCAGAATCGGGCAGGAGATCATGGCCGCTGGCTCAGAGGAATGCAGAAGCTTCGAAATAAGCTGTTTGGCGAATCCACTGACTGATCCATGACCGGTCTCGGCTCATTTCATTTTACCGAAGGAACTTCGATGTCTTTTGAAACGATCGAATACAGTGTCGATCAGCACATCGCCACCATTGCACTCAACAGACCGGATCGTCTGAATGCGATTACCAGCCAGCTGGAACAGGAACTCCTGAAAGCCATGCAGGCAGCGGACGCATCCGACGATGTGCGAGTCATCATCCTCACCGGAAATGGGCGTGGTTTCTGTGCAGGTGCTGATCTCGAACTGCTGCAGAAAGTCACCGAAACCGATTGGGCGACCGCTGATCTCGACGCGAAGCGAAGCGAGTATATGCCGGAGCGACCACACCAGACAGCTGCCGCGGATTTCCAGAAAACGTGGAGCTATTTTCCGGCCGTCAGCAAGCCGATCATTGGGGCGATCAATGGCGCAGCCGTCGGACTCGGATTTGTCCTGCAACTGTACTGCGACATTCGCGTCGCTTCAGATCAGGCCAGATTTGGGACGGCGTTCGCTCAACGCGGTCTGATCGCCGAGCACGGTGTCAGCTGGCTGCTGCCGCGGATGGTAGGTGTCAGTGGCGCACTTGATCTTCTCTACTCCGCACGAATCATCGACGCCAAAGAAGCGTTGAATATGGGTCTGGTCAGCCGAGTGGTCCCTCATGATGAGCTGATGGACAGTGTTCGGGAGTACGCGAAGATGCTCTCAACGACTGTGTCACCACGGTCATTGCGCGTGATGAAGCGTCAGGTTTACAGCGCACTGTTCACAGACCTCGGCGATGCAATCGAAGCCGCCAATGACGAAATGTTCCTGAGCTTTCAGTGCGACGATTTCAAAGAAGGCGTAGCGCACTTTGTTGAAAAACGTCCTGCCCGGTTCACAGGTCAGTGATCTCAACGTCGCGGGTCCGGTCACTGCCACCCATTGCAGCCGGTTGCCGTCGAGTGCCTCTGAGATCTGTGCACGGCTGGACGTGCCACGGAATTCGTTTCATGCATGTCCGGTCGTTCGAATCCAGCCTCCGCCGATGACCTGATCACCCTGATAGAACACGGCCGCCTGACCCGGCGCCACTCCGAAGGCATCTTCATCCAGCCGGATGAGAGCGTGATCGCGTTCATCGACTGAAACTGAACAGGGCAACGCCGACTGCTGGTATCTGAGCGCGACGCCGCAGCGAAACTCGCCCGCTGGCCGATCCATCAGCCAGTTGAGTTCGGACACTCCAACGGACGAGACAGCCAGATCATCTCTGCGGCCGAGGACCACCTGCCGTGTCTGCGGGCGAACAGCAACCACGAAGCGTGGCTCGCCGAACGTGATTCCCAGGCCTTTGCGCTGCCCCACCGTAAATTTTTCATAGCCGCCATGCTGCCCCAGCACGTTGCCGTGGCCGTCGACAAAATCACCCGCGGTTTCCTTGTCTCCTCGATATCGTTGGAGAAACCCGACGTAATCATTGTCCGGCACGAAACAGATTTCGTAGCTGTCCTTCTTCTGAGCCACTCTGAGCCCCGCGTCTTCGGCAAACTCGCGAATTTGGGATTTGTGAAATCCACCGACAGGCAGCAGGACGCGGCTGAGCAATTCCCTCCGTATCCCAAACAGAACGTACGACTGATCCTTGTTAGGATCGACTCCGGCATGCAGCCCGTGCTGCCCCTCGGAATCCGCGACAATCCGAGCATAATGCCCGGTGGCAATATGATCGGCCCCCACCTGCTGAGCAAAGTCCCACAGTCGTCCGAACTTCAGCCAGTTATTGCACTGCACGCAGGGATTCGGAGTCCGCCCTGCGAGGTATTCATCTGCGAAATAGTCTTTGATCCGCGTGAACGCATCGCGAAAATTGAGCGAATGAAAGGGGATCTCCAGTTCATCGGCGACGCGTCGAGCATCGGCCGCGTCTTCTGAACTGCAGCAACCCTGACGATGAGCAGGAGTGTCGAGCACCGGCAGCAGCTGCGACGAGGAGACAGCGCATGTGGGCTCTGTTTCGCCGGAACGCATGAACAATCCGATGACTTCATATCCCTCCCGATGCAGCAGCACGGCAGCCGCTGAGCTGTCCACTCCACCACTCATCGCCAGCACAACACGTTTGGTGGTCATGACAACAGCAATTCCAGATCGTCCACGGACATGTCGCTGAGGATACTGCCCGTGCTGTCTCCGGCAAGAATGGCATCGGCAAGTTCTCGCTTCTGCTTTTGCAGTTCGAGGATTTTTTCTTCAACCGTATTCCGGCAAATCATTCGGTACGCGAATACTGTTTTCGTCTGTCCGACGCGGTGAGCACGGTCGATTGCCTGAGCTTCGACGGCAGGATTCCACCAGGGATCCAGGAGAAAGACATATTCAGCAGCGGTCAGGTTCAGTCCCAACCCTCCCGCTTTCAGGCTGATCAGGAAGATGCGACAGGATTCGTCTTCCTGAAAATGCTTCACAGGTGCGCCGCGATCACGTGTCTGGCCATCCAGGTATTCGTATTCGACCCCGGCTTCGTCCAGATGTTGCCGCACAATCGACAGCATGCTCGTGAATTGTGAAAACACCAGTGATTTGTGATTCTCAGCGACCAGTTCGCGCAGATGCGGGATCAGGAATTCCAGCTTTGCGTACGGATCCGACGCATCACCACGATTCAGCAGCGCCGGGTGACAGGCGGCCTGTCGGAGACGAAGCAACGCCTCCAAAACATGCATCTTGCTGCGTGCCAGCCCTTTATCCTGCACCAGTCCCAGCAGAGAATCCCGGTAGTGCAGTCGCAGCTCGTCGTACAGCCGACGCTGCTCATCGTCCATGTCGCAGAAGATGGTTTCTTCGAGACGATCGGGCAGTTCCGCCGCCACCTCTTTCTTTGTCCGTCGCAGGATAAACGGCCGCAGCCCTCGGGCGATAACTTTCCGAGTCTCCGGACTGTCCGGGTCGGCGACATGGCTTCGGAATGCCGTACTTCGCCCCAGCATCCCGGGATTAAGGAATTCAAAAATCGACCACAGGTCACCAGCGTTGTTTTCAATCGGCGTTCCGCTCAGCGCCAGACGGTGTCGGGCATTCAACAACCGCGAAGCTCTGGCAATTTGAGAGGACGGGTTCTTAATCGTCTGCGCCTCGTCCAAAACAACATAGGCGAACTCGACTTCTTTCAGCGCCGTGATATCCCGACGTACCGTTCCATAGGTCGTCAGAATCACATCATAATTGCCAAATTCTTCGCGGAGTGTGCCGCGGTCCAGTCCGGAGTAGTCCAGGACCTTGAGTTCCGGGCCAAACTTTTCGCACTCACTGTGCCAGTTGAACATCAGTGAACGCGGAACAACGACCAGTGACGGCTGCTGGGTGCCTTTTTTCTGGCGGTGTTCCAGCAACATGGCGATGAACTGCACGGTCTTGCCAAGCCCCATGTCATCTGCCAGACAGCCTCCCAGTCCAAAGTCCCGCAGGAAGCACATCCACGACAGACCGTCGCGCTGATAGTCTCGCAATTCTCCCTTAAAGTTCTCTGGTACCGGCACTCTCTCCACGCCGGAGATGGACTGGAATCTGGTACGAAGTTCCTCGAAACGCTCATCGACATCGACATCGTCCTGAGCCGACAGCAGGGCATCGAGCAGCGCGGCCTGCGAGTTCGAAAACCGCAGCGATTCGTCGTCCAGAGTCCCCAGTCCGGCGATCATGCCGATCTGCTCCAGCCATTCCTCAGGCAGAATCCCGAGCGATCCATCATCGAGGCGAACAATGGAGTCACCGCGTTCCAGCGCCTGCAGTAACTCCGGGAAAGCGACGCTGCGGCCTTCGAAATCCACTTCGGCATGCACATCAAACCAGTCGATATCCGACTGGACCCGAAACTTCATGTTGCCCGGCTGCCGGACCTGACTGCCATCGGCAAACACGCTCCAGCCATCCTCGACCAGTCGACGAACGGCTGAGGCAATATCCCGGCGGGGAATCTCGACATCCGCACTTGTTCTTGACCCGTTGAGTCGCTTGCGAAATCCGAGTTCCCGCAGTTGCTGCCAGCAATTCGCTTCGTAGGACCGATCTCGAATAATGCAGCGGTTCTCTTCCCTCTGCACAACCGCCCAGCGTGCATTGCGGCCGGCAACCGGCGTTCCCAGATAGTCAAAAATCACTTCTGCCGTCAGCGCTTCACTGCGCCATCGCGATGTTGCGGGCGTAAAGATCTTCAGCTGTGGTGCCGGCTGTGCCGTGATTTCTTCAAGCTGAAGTTCCTTCGGCAGCTCCAGTCTTGGCAGAGACGGTATGTCCAGCAGGCGATCGACGAATTCATTTTCGTCGGACCCGGGGATCACCAGCCGACCTTCTGCGGCCAGCATGGTCATCCATTGGGGCGCACCAAAGTCGCGCAACTGGCAAATACTGTCAGCGGTCACCACAAAACCGCCAGCCACCGCTAAAGGAACGTCGACCAGATCCAGTGTTTCGTCGTCACGAATCAATTGCCCGCTGACACTCCAGCCATCGATATCGGTATCTCGCTTGACACGAACTGTCAGTTCCCAGGGAGCAGAATCGTCCCACTCCAGTTTCTGTTCGCCGGAATCATCGGTCCCCATCAATGTGAGGCGTCCCGATCGGCACATATCGGGCAGGATCAGCCGCCCCAGTTCATAGGGGACATAGAACCGATGCGTCGCGGCGCGCAATTCTGCCTGTTGATTCGACCAGTTGTTGCGTTCGGGGATCGCACCAGCGAGGTACGAAAGGAAGATCCGGTCGTCTTCGTGTTCGATCTGATCCAGTTCGCCGGGACGGATTTTCAACGGCTTGATCTTGCCCCACTGGCCGCTGGACCGCCGTTGTCGCTGAGATGCCTGAATGACCAGCTTTCCGGCTTCGCGGCTGCCTTCCAGATCGATTTGGTAGAAAATCTGCCGATCCGATGACTGAGCCTTACTGCCCTTGCCTTCGGCGGAAATCTCCTCCCCCAGTTCATTCAGTCGTGCTTCCCAGGGCTTCAGCCTGGGTTCAGATTTTCGGGGGGCCACAGCCGTGGATCGGCCATTCCCTTTCTGTGGTTCCGCGGCGAAGTCCATGCCACTTGTCAGGTCATCGACGGAAATTGGGAGGCTTGATTCACGAACAACGAACGGAGCCAGACGTCCCGGCCGCACAGACGGGTGAACGTACCCTTCGAGGTCGGCTGTCAGAACAGTGGCCCACAGGTGCTTGCATGCTTTGGATTTTGCAAACTGGTCGCAGGTGCAAAACAGGGCAATGTCACTCTCCTGATAGCGCAGCTGAGTCTGATACTCCACGCCATCGACGACGAGGCCAAACACGTTCTCCGCGGTCACGCGAACGAGCGACACTCGTTCCGCTTCAAGATACGCCGCACCACGATGACGCAGGTCAGCTCGAAATCGATTCTGTAACAGCTCCGAGAGAGTCATATCTCGCCTGGTTCTGAAAGGCCTGTGGCCAGTAATCTGCAACAGCAAAGGGATTCGTGGTGTGTCCCGAACCCGCCACTGAGGTCGTTTAGTGATGAACCCTGGCGTGCCGCCTGTTTCACAGTTCATTCTGTGGCAGTGTTGCGCAGGATCGCGGAGCGTAACTGATGAGTGCTTTCCTTAGCCAGAACAGCTGGCCGGATTTCGCAATCACGGCAGAATTCATTCGGTTTGAGACGTCGATCGGGAAGGACGATGTACCCTGAACGCGGACTGATCTATACTGCGGGGTTTTCGTGCTCGTTTCAGCACGAAAAAGACTGAAGTCAATCAATCCCTTGTCTGTTTTTCGACTGCCCCGGCGTGATCGGGCCCATGATCAACCAACGTTCCACGATTCCACTGGCTTCGGTGCCACAGCGGCTGCGCGAAATTGTCAATGTCGAAGATTTTCGTGATCAACGCGTCCTGATCATCGTCCCCGACAGCACTCGCACCGCCCCCCTGCAGGTCTTGTTCCCGGCCCTTCGAAAGCATCTGGGGGCCGTCGCTCGCTCACTCGATGTCCTTGTTGCCCTCGGCACACACCCGCCGATGCCTGAGGAGTCGATCCGAAACATGCTGGGAATCGTCCATGACGATCCCTGCGACGACGTCGGCCTGCACAATCACGAATGGGACAATCCGGATGCACTGACAACGATCGGGACGCTCACCGAGCAGGAGACCCGTGAACTCTCCAGCGGTGTATTGTCAATGGAAGTGCCCGTTGAGATCAATCGACGCATTCTCGACTGCGACACGGCCCTGATCGTTGGTCCTGTCTTTCCGCACGAAGTGGTGGGGTTCAGCGGTGGTAATAAGTACTTCTTTCCCGGAATCGCCGGTCCCCGCCTGCTGAATTTCTTTCACTGGCTGGGGGCTCTGATTACCAACGTTGGGATTATCGGAATTCAGGACACCCCGGTTCGCAGGGTTGTTGATCGAGCTGCCCGGCTGATCAACGCCAGACGGCGCTGCCTGACGTTTGTGGTGGCGTCGGACGCGTCGCCCTATGCGATGTTCTACGGAACACCGGAAGATGCGTGGCAACAGGCCTGCGAAGTCTCGGAACAGGTTCACATCAAGCGATTTGACCGCCCGTACCGTCAGGTACTTTCCTGTGCTCCTGCAATGTACGATGAGTTGTGGGTGGCCGGGAAATGTATGTACAAACTGGAGCCCGTCGTCGAGGACGGTGGCGAATTGATCATCTATGCGCCTCACATGAAAGACATTTCCGTGACGCATGGGAAACTGATTCAGGAAATCGGCTATCACGTGCGGGACTATTTCACAAAACAGTGGGAGCGTTTCAGGCACTATCCGTGGGGCGTGCTGGCCCATTCGAGCCATGTCCGTGGGGCCGGTGAATTCCATGACGGTGTTGAAACACCCCGGATCACCGTCACACTGGCCTCGCAGATCCCTAAGGACATCTGTCACCAGATCAATCTGAAGTGGCGTGATCCGGATTCCATCGACATTGAATCGTTTGCCAACCGGGAAGACGAAGGGGTACTGCTGGTTCGTAAAGCGGGCGAGCATCTGCATCGACTTCACGAAGGCGTCAGTGGATCCGTGGTCCCGGTCTGATCTTCTTAAATTGGGCGCCAATCGCCCTGCGACAATGACGGGCTTCCATTTCCATGAACAGGATCGTTGATCTTCGGATTGTTTTGCTCCTGTTCGCAGTGGTCGCGGTGCTCGCCTCGTTTCCACTGTCGGAACGTCTCGTCTTTGACCAGCGGCTGGAATCGTTCTTTGCCGACGACCATCCGGACATTGTGATCCTGCACCGCAGTCGCAGGGAGTTTGGTCCCGATGAGTTTGCGATTGTCGCCTGGACAGAAGAACAACTGTTCAAACATGACGTACCGGACAATCCCACGCTGCAGACCCTGATCGACGACCGGCAGTTCAAACCGGAATTGACAGAACGCGCCCATGAACGCATCGCGACGCTCTCGAAGCGGCTCAGCGCAATTTCGGGTGTCGATGCGGAACAGACTCAAAGCCTGGTTCACTTTCTGGAAAAGGCTCCTGAATCTCGCCACGCCCGCAAAGGAATGCTGCAGCTGTTCGCCGGCATACTCGTCGGCGACGATGCTCAAACAACGTCGGTTGTGCTGACGCTGCTGCCCGAGGCCGACGCGCCGGTTGCTCGCGCCGACACGCTGTTGCAGATCCGCAAGGTCGCCGATGAATTCGAATCGGACTCCGCCGTGGCCGGAGAACCGGTGTTGATTCACGATATGTTCCGACTGGTGGAGGAAGATTCGCGAGTCCTGTTCCTGGCGTCATTGGGAATTCTCGCGGCCGTATTGTTTGTCTTGTTTCGAGGCCTTCGCTGGATGCTGGGTACGGTCGGCCTGGTCCTCGGCGTGGTCGTCTGCACGCGAGCCATCCTCGTGCTGGCAGGCAGTGAACTCAGCATGGTGGGGTCGATGCTGAACTCCCTGGTCACTGTGATTGGCGTGGCCACATGCATGCACGTCATTGTCCACTACCGTGATTTGCGGCTGAATCGGTCTGATGTCCAGTCCGCAGGTGGAGCCGGGGCAGCGGCTGTTGACACTATGAAGCAGATGGCGGTCCCCGTGTTCTGGACCTGCCTGCCCACGGCCGTTGGATTTGGATCGCTGCTGGTCAGTGAAATCACTCCGGTTCGCAGTTTCTCTGTGATGATGGCACTGGCCACAGGCGTGATCATCGTGGCCTGCGTTCTGATTTTTCCGGCAATGCTGGCCTCCGGCCGCGGACTGACAACGCCAGCTGTCGCACCGCTTGAACACTGGCTCGACCGATCACTTGCCCTGATATGTCACTGGCTCGAACGTCACCCGCAAAAAACCGGACTCACGTTTTTGCTGGTCACCGGAGCCTGCATTCCCGGCATATTCCAGCTCGAGATTGAAACCGATTTCAGTCGCAACTTTCGGGAATCATCGACGATCGTGCAGTCTCTGAAATTCATTGAATCGCGCCTCGGCGGAGTGGGCACATGGGAAGTTGCATTCGACACCCCTGAAGAAATGTCCGATGAGTTCCTCAAGCGGGTCCTGGAGCTCACGTCTGAACTAAAGTCTGCAGCTGCGGAAGCGGGGCAGATGCGTGTGTTGTCTCTGGCAGATGTCGCCAATCTGCCTCCGAGGGTCCGCGGACCAAAGCGGATGCTGCGTACTGTGGATCGCAGTTTTCCAAAACTGATCGGGGGAATGTACAACAAAGACGAAGCGCGGATGAGAATCGTGCTGCGGTCGCTGGAGCAGCAGTCCGCCGAATCACGAGCTGCCCAGATCGAAGATGTCCGGAGGATCGTCAGCGATTTTTCTGCAGAGTCGGCTGTGGCGCCTGACAACAATCCCGCTCCGGCATCGACTGCCTCCGGAATGTTCGTGCTGTTGACCGAGATTATTCAAAGTCTGCTGCAGGATCAGTTGCGCAGCTTTCTGTGCGCCACTGCCGGGATCTTTGTTTGCATGACGGTGGCATTTCGCAGCATCCGAATTGGTCTGATCTCTCTGTTCCCGAACATTTTCCCGGTGGCGTTGCTGCTGGGATCGCTGGGCTGGTCCGGCATTCCCGTCAATATTGGGACAGCCATGATTGCCAGTGTTTCAATGGGCCTGACGGTCGACTCGACGATTCACTATATCTTCGCTTTCGAGCGAGCCCGGAAACACGGCACTGTGTCACAGGCGCTGCAGGTGGCTCATGCGAGTGCCGGGCGAGCGGTCGTGTTTGCGCACATTGCACTGATCGCGGGATTCGCGGTCCTGACAGCGTCACGTTTTATCCCCCTGGTCTATTTCGGGGGATTAATGAGTCTCTCAATGTTCTGCGGTGTGTTCGGAGACCTCATTCTGCTGCCACTCCTGCTCCGCTGGACAACTCCGGTATCCTCTGCGGCCGCGACCGTTCCTGCTGAATCTCATTGATTTCATGTCCACTCCAAACTCGTCCGTCGTCAACATTGCCGCCTACAAATTCGCAGACCTTGGCGATCTGCACGCGCGCCGGGACCGACTTCGGCCGCTGGCAGCACAATGGGGCCTGCGCGGAACCATCCTGCTGAGCCCGGAGGGCATTAATCTGTTCGTTGCAGGAACGCGAGACGCCACCGACCGGCTGCTGAACGAACTGCGGACTGATCCTGCTTTGGCAGATCTTCCTGTGAAAGAAAGCCTCAGCAGTCACCAGCCCTTCAATCGCATGCTGATCAAGATCAAGAAGGAGATCATCGCATTTGGAATCGATGGCGTGAACCCGATTCAACGGCCGTCTGCCAAACTGCCGGCAACAGAACTGAAACGCTGGCTGGACGAAGGACGACCCGTGCATCTGCTCGACGTACGCAATGATTACGAAGTTCAGGTGGGTACGTTTGAAGACGCCATCCCGGCTCGCATTGACAGCTTTCGTGAATTCCCCGCAGCCATTCAGCAGTTGGCTGAATCCATGAAGAATGAACCCGTCGTGATGTTTTGCACGGGCGGCATCCGATGTGAAAAGGCCGGTCCGTACATGGAACAGGCCGGGTTCACAAATGTGTATCAACTGGATGGTGGCATCCTGAAGTACTTCGAAGAATGCGGTGGTGATCACTACGATGGAGACTGTTTTGTCTTTGAT
>JBDOMX010000247.1:0-2738 GCA_039831615.1 Planctomycetaceae bacterium | reverse complement strand
CCGATTCCGCTGCGTAAGTTATCCAGTAGTCAGCAATCACTTTCTCTCACTCGGAGATTCAACATGGGCCACGAGATCTATCGATACCGCTTCAATTCCACAGTGGACATCACGGACGTCGAAGCGTCGCTGCTGCTGGCGTTACTCGCGACGGAAAGTCTGCGTGGTGAATCGCAGGTGCGGTTGGAGGCATCCCACGCAATGGATGTCAAAGGCCGCACCTGTGTCATTGACGCAGGCAGCAATGTCGGCCGCGATCTCAACCGTCTGTTCATCGGGTTCGTTCGCCGCGAATTCGGTGAGGACGCTTTTCGTGTCGGGCGAGTTGACCACGTTCCCGCATCCACTTCAGAAACAGAAAGGACTGCCTGCGAATGACACTCATAGAACGGATCAAACATGGTCGCCAGCCGATGCCGCCACGTTTAATCGTTTACGGAACCGAAGGCATCGGCAAGTCAACGTTCGCTTCGGAAGCGCCGAAGCCGGTGTTCATTCAGACCGAAGATGGCCTGGCTGAGATCGCCTGTGATAAATTTCCGCTGGCGACACGTCTCGAAGACGTGCAGACCGCGCTGCTGGAACTTTATTCGGGGCAGCATGATTACCAAACCGTTGTGATCGACAGCCTCGATTGGCTGGAACGTCTCATCTGGGACGAACTCTGCCGTCAGCATAACGTCACTTCGATCGAAAAAGTCGACGGTGGCTTTGCGAAGGGCTACACGCACGCGCTCAGTCACTGGCGCGCGGTCCTGGATTCCCTGAACCGGCTGCGATCTGACCGTGGCATGGTCGTAATCTGCGTCTCGCATTCAAAGATCGAAAAGTTTGAGGATCCTGAGACCTCGGCCTATGACCGTTATTCCCCGCGGCTGAACAAACACGCTCAGGCCCTCGTCTGCGAGTGGTCGGACGCGGTCCTGTTTGCCAGTCGCAAGTTTCGCACACAGACCGAAGACGCCGGCTTCGGTCGTAAACGTGCCATTGCGGCGGCGGTGGGTGCGGGCGGCGGCGAACGCATCATGCGTTGCGTCGGCGGCCCATGCTGTATCGCCAAGAACCGTTACCGGCTCCCAGAGGAATTGCCGCTCAAGTGGGCGGCATTCATGAACGCAATTTTCAACAGTCAAGATGAGGAGAAATTAAATGGCTAACCTACGTGGCTTTAATGCCAATGAAATCGAACCAACGTCCGACTTCGAACCAATCCCCAACGGCAAATACAACGCCGTGATCACCGAGAGTGAGATGAAGCCCACAAAGGCCGGGACGGGGCAATACCTGCAACTCACGTTGCAGGTCATTGATGGCGACCACAAGAACCGTCTGCTATGGGCGAGGCTCAACCTCGACAACCCGAACCCGACTGCCGTGCAGATCGCGCAGGCCGAATTGTCCACAATTTGTCGGGCGCTCGAAATCATGGCCCCCAACGACTCGGCTGAGTTGCACAACCTGCCGCTGGTCATTCACGTGCGATGCAAACGCCGCGAGGACACCGGCGAACTGACGAACGAAATTAAGGGATATTCGCGGAAGGACACGCCTCCCAATACGTCTCCGCCGCCGGTAGCGGACAACAGTATGCCACCGTGGCAGCGGACTTCTCCGGCGGCGGGGTGACAATATGCTGCAGTTCGAACTTCCCTACCCGCCGTCCATTAATCACTACTGGCGGCGGGTGGGGCCGCGGACGCTCATCAGCCGCGAGGGTCGTCGGTTCCGCCGGGACGTTATGTCAATCCTCGCGGCGATGCGAATCACGCCATTGACCGGGCCGCTGGCTGTCGAAGTGGAAGTGTTTCCGCCCGACAACCGCCGCCGCGACATCGACAACGTGCAGAAGGCACTGTTCGATGCGCTCGAACACGGTGGTGCGTACGGTGACGACAGCCAGATTATGAAACTCACGATTCAAAAGGGCGCGGCCGTCGATGGTGGTCGAACGCTCGTGAAGATCAGGGAATTCTGAATGCTGACACTGCGACCTTATCAGGAAGCCGCCAAGACGGCGGTCTATGACCATCTCCGCTTACGAGACGACAACCCGTGCGTGGTGATTCCCACCGGCGGCGGAAAGACGCCCGTGATGGCATCGATCTGCAAAGACGCCGTGACGCTGTGGAGCGGACGTGTGTTAATCCTTGCCCACGTGAAAGAATTGCTGGAACAGATCGTCGACAAACTACAGGCCGTCTGTCCGGAGCTCAAGATCGGTATTTACTCCGCTGGACTGAAACGCCGTGACACACGCGAGTCCGTGATTGTGGCTGGTATCCAGAGTGTTTTTCGCCGGGCCTGCGAACTCGATGGATTCAACCTTATAGTCGTTGACGAGGCGCACATGATTCCGCCTGAGGGTGATGGTATGTACCAGCAGTTTCTGGCAGAGGCTCGGATCGTCAATCCCGATGTGCGAATCATCGGCATGACGGCCACACCATATCGCATGAAGGACGGGATGATCTGCACACCGGGTCATTTTCTGAATCACGTCTGCTACGAGGTCGGCGTGCGAGAACTGATCGGGGATGGATTTCTCAGTCCACTGATCACAAAGGCCGGGTGCGAGCCAATCGACACCAGCAGCCTACACGTTCGTGGCGGCGAATTTGTCGCCGACGAAGTCGAAGATCTGATGGACGAAGACTATCGGGTCGATGCCGCCTGCCGGGAAATCGTAGAGTACTGCGAGGAAAGGCGATCGGTTCTGATATTCACATCCGGCATCCAGC
>JBDOMX010000941.1:0-2739 GCA_039831615.1 Planctomycetaceae bacterium | reverse complement strand
GGGGCTACTGGCGGGCGCGCGGTCGCCGCTGCGCTGAAACGAAACAAGTCGCTCGCGCACCTGAATCTCGGCGGGAACGACCTGAAAGGCGACACCGTCGAGCGTTCGGAGGACGGTCTCGGCGCCGTCGCCGCCGTCTACCGCGGCCTGGGCGGACGCAGCAAATTCTGCAGCTACAGCCGACCGCTGGCCGCTTCTGCAAATAAAGAGAATTGGCTTGTCCGTCGCCAGCTTATCGGCATTACTTAGTACTGCCATATGTTGAATCCGAACTGCCCCCGGAACATGTCCATCCGTATGCTCATCGATTTCACGAGCATCGATTGCCAGCGTGATCCGGCCGTCTTGCGGCAGCCTTTTCTCGGCAATATTCAGCTTGGCCATGATCTTCAATCGATTGATGATGGCAGGCTGAAATCGATTGATCTCGGGAGGCATGGGTTGCACACGCAGTATTCCGTCGACCCGATAACGCACTTTGAGAGCATCTTCTTCCGGCTCGATGTGCACATCACTCGCCCGTTGTTTAACGGCTTCGACCAGAAACTCGTTGACCAGCTTTACGACCGACGATGCTTGTGATGCGTCATCGATCTCATCATCGCTGGCTTCCAACAGTTCTGTAACCTCGGACGACATCGCGACCAGGTCACTGACCGTACCACCACCGACGCCGAGGGCCAGTTTGAGCTTGCGTTCAATCTGGTCCGCTCGAGCCAACACGGCTTCAACAAACAAACCTGAGGTCGACGTGAGAGCATCGAGTGCTTCTAGATTCAACGGGTCCGCGATCGCGACTCGAACACATTGCCCTTCGTGATCAAGTGGAAGCACGGATTCTCGAAAAAGATCCCGGACGGAAAAACGCCGCACAAGATCCTGGTCAACTTCGAAATCTTCGAGATCGACAAATTGCATCCCGAATCTCGCGGCCAACTGGGCAGTCGATTCGGTCTCACAGGTTTTTATGATCTCGGATTCTTGCATGAGAACATGATTCCGTGTTTACCTTGATCCGGTTCAGACCCGTTGACTGAACAATCATGGCGTGCAATCTCAGCCCGAAGGCGGTTCACCCGTAAACCAACACCGGAACAACCACGCACCGGGCAGCATGATCTGGGACAGCCCGTCAGACGACGGACAGAGTCATTTGCCCCCCCGCGGGGCGCGATGCATGGCAACAGCTGCCATCCACGCGTCCCACGACTCGCCGCTGCCTAGTCTTCCAGTTTTTCCACAAAGGTCTGAATCGGAGGCCCACCTTTTCGGCCGACAGCCGGCAGCGTGAACGATTCGTCCAGAGCCACGCCATCGCTGACACCAGAATGTCCATGAGGAACGATGAGCTCAGGATGATCGAAGGGGGCTCTCTGGCGTCGGACGCGTTCATCTGTGAGGGATTTGAGAAATGAGACCACGGCGGCGATGTCTTCCGGATTGTCCTGCAATCTAGAAATGCCATCCACGTCCGGGTCCAGATCGTCGATATTCTGTTTGAAGAAGTCCGCACGCCGTGTGTAGAACTGCACAACTTCGGTCAGTGACTTCATGCCACCGTTGTGCATGTAGGGACCTGTCAACTCAATGTTGCGCAGTGTCGGAGTCTTGAAGGCACCGTCCACAGCCACGCGGGCGCCGTCAGGAACGTCGATGTCCTGACCAACATCTCTACCGTTTTGTCGTTGACGGGTGTACGACAAGGGGCCGAATTGCGGATGGCTGGCTCCGACACCGAGGTCTTCCAGAGTCGGTCGCACACCGATGTTGTAGAAACCATTGTCATAAAACGCCGTGGGACCACGTTGCATGTCCATGAATTCAATAAAGTCGGGTTCATTGGAACGTGCCCCCCGCAATGCGCTGACGGTGGCTCCCGTGAATTCCGGACCCTCATGGCAGTTGATACAACGGCCCTCGTTTAAGAAGATTTTCAATCCGCGCCTGGCTTCCTCGCTCAACGCTTCGTGATCTCCGTTAGCGAAGTGGTCAAACGGCGTCTGGTCGGAAACCAGAGTCGACTCGTACAGGTTGATCGCCAGTCCCCAGAACAGTGTGAAGTTCGCTTCCATTTGAGTGAATCCGTCCGGGGTGAGCTTTTCCGATTTCCACCACCGATCCCGGAATGCTTCCCGGATCAAGCGCGGATAAGTCACTTGCGTTTTCAGACCAGTCCCGTCTCGATTTGCATAGCGGGCCAGCACGCTATCTTTGGGATGCACCTCTTGCAGAGCGAGAGGGCGGAGCGAGAACATTTTACGGGCGAGTTCTGGAAATGAGCGACCATTCCAAATCATCTCGACATCACTCAGCGGAGGGCCAACGGCCTGCGATGCCAGCGACCCGTTGTCGATCAGAACACGAACCCGGTTCATCGAGTCCCGGCCTCTAAATCCACGTCCCAGCAGCGAATTCAGAATCCACATGCGTCTGCGCAGAATCCGCTCGTACTTCTTGGCCCAGGGGTACTTTTCGAAGACCGCCGCCAGTTTATCTTCGATCGTGTTCGACCTGGTGTGAATCCAGACGCGCGCTTGATCGTCCAGCTTGCCAAACGGATTCACACCGTTGAAGAACCGATTCGCGCGGCCATCCCAGAAATTACGGTCATTGAAGACCGCGTTGATCATGGTCGGAGTATTCCGCCCGGTGGATTGGCGGGCATTTGCCCCATCGACGTTGAACACCGGATCGGCAACAACAGTTCCGTCGTCGACCGGGCTGCCTTCGACTATGTTG
>JBDOMX010000734.1:0-12187 GCA_039831615.1 Planctomycetaceae bacterium | reverse complement strand
CCCTCCACGCCTGACGCGCGCCAGGGTGTGTGCGAAGTGATAGTCTCGCGCCTCAGGACTGGATTCCAGGAGCAACTTTACCTGTGAGCCATACACAAATGAACCATCGTTCCGAAATCCCCTCGCATTGATGATTCCATTCAATCCGACTGGAACAGCATCGCCATTGGATTCCGGGTGCGTGGCGTGCTTCAGCACGGCGCCAATCGGGATCCGCCCGCGGACGAAGTCCTTGTAAATCTCGGGAATCAGTCTGAGAGCGGACTGAAGATCATCGCGTGGTGTGGCGGTCCACGCGGCCATGTCTTTCGGCTGGCGCTGTTTGTTGTTCGCCACGTTGAACATGAAGTGATCCAGGCCGAGGATCACGACTTCCGGAAGCTGGGCGTCAGGAATGAGTTCCAGAAAGGAGCGAAAGTCCCAGGGTGAAACGATTGTGTACCCAGCGTTGTAGAAGCTGCCGGTGAACATTTCCTCGCGAAACCCCAACACTCGGGACGAACCGAGTGCCACCACTGACTGCCGTGGCAGGGTGCGCATACGGCGGTATTTGAGGTACCCGTAGTTTTGCTCGTTGTAGACAAATCCGACAAGAAACTGCTCATGGTCGGAACGTTCAACGATCTCTTCCTGACTCACGAAACTTTCACGAGATGCGATGAGAATGCCAAGAGGTGGCACCGCAATGAGCAGCAGTGGAGCAATGAACAGAAAGCTGCGCCGACGAAAAACTCTCAGCTGATGTTCCATTGCCTGAGACTCTTCAGTGCTCTGCATTCCGAAAGTCCTGGCTCGTAAGTTCTGGGTTCTAAAATGGAAGTCTGTGTTCGATGGTGTGGCGCAAGACTCAGCCGACAGACGGCATCGAACCTCCCATCCAGCAGGCTGCGGAGTTTGCGCGGGTATTATGCAGCTGAAGCGAGGGAATCGGTGTCGAGAACGGCAAGAGCCCTCGCCAGAACCGTGTCCACGGGAAGTCCTTCCATTTTGCAGCTGGGCGATCTCACCGCATTGTTCCTTGGTTCGGACAGCGGAAAGGGACCGAATCGTTCCGGTGACGTTGGACCAAAGAGCCCGAGAGTTGGTCTGCCAAGAGCCGCAGCAATATGCAACGGGCCGCTGTCGTTTGCGATGACGAGTCGTGCCCGACGCAGCAAATCGACCATCTGCAGGAGCGATGTGCGGGTCGTGAGATTGATGAATCGCTGAGCATGACCAGTTGGTGGATCATCCCACCGGAGATGACTGTCCCACGCGATGGTCACGTCTGATCGGGCCTCCAGAAGCTGAGTCGTCAACTCGGGAAACCCAGGCCACTCCTTGTGGGCTCCTCGACTATTGGGAATCATCACCACGGGGGCCGCGTCACTCAGTCGGCTGTCGACCGACGCGACGGAGTCCCCGTTAATGATCACCGGTGACCTCAACGACGCTTCCAAACCGATCGTCGGCAGGAATTGCAGCAACCGCTCAATCGCATGCGTTTCCCGTCCGCCGTCAGGCAGCGAGACGATTCGGTCGCAGGCAAGCCAGCTGGCTTCTCGAGCGTCCGGACTTCCCACCTTGAGTGGTGAGTCAACAGCCCGCATCATCAGGGCGGTTCGCAGCAACCCCTGAAAATCGAGCACCGTATCGAACCGGCGGTTTCTTAGTTCTCGCCCGGTCCGCCACAGTTCGCGGAGTCCACGAAGACCACGCCGATGGTCGAATTCGATGACATCACCGTTGACCGTGGGGCAGCGCTGCACGATCTCTTTAAAACGGGACTTGACCACCCACGAAATCACAGACTCCGGCATCTGGTCCCTGATGGACTGCGCGACTGGCAGTGAGCAGATAATGTCGCCAAGAGAACTCGGCTTGATGATGAGAATCTGCATTTGCCCGATTCCGTTTCGTTCAGCGGGTCAGCAACGGTTCAGCCTGCCCGACGTAACTCCGGATTTAGTTCAGTATCGTTGTACATCTTGAACTGAAAATAGACACGAAAACTGCGTGTGCCCTCCTGGATTTCGTGCAACAACTCGGTCAGTGCGGTACTCAGATCGTGAATTTGGCGGCCAATCACTTCGAGCTTGATTTCGCATTGATCACGGTGTTCGCGGCTGGCGTCCGCACGGTTCACTTCTTCCTGCATGTGGTATTGCTTGAGCGCCAAAATGGAGAGACGGTCGATCATCATCCCCGGCGTTTCCGAATTGAACGGGCAGCCGGATTCACGCGGATTCAGCGCTCCCACGATGCGACGATCCATTTCCTCAATGAGGTCATTCCGCCGCTGGTTGTGCGCATCGATTGTCCGCTTGGCCTGTCGAATGCGCTCATTGCCCAAATGGTCGCAGCGTGCAATGTCTTCTTCGTGCCACAGACTGAAGTTTTCCAGATGATTCCAGCCGACAATGTTCAGGAATTCATCGCCGGACGCCTCCGGTGGGGATGCGTGCCAGTCTCGGGTGAGTTCACTGTGGAGTGCTAAAATCGCCGTGACGTCCATCCATGGACTCCCTGATTGGATTGAGTGCGCCGTCAGCTCGGAACCACGTCCGTGCCGGTTCGAACGCCCACCCAACGGTACCGCAGCAGACGACTGAGTGTCAATATCACCCGTTTTCCGGACCGACTCTGAGATTGCGGTTTCGGCGTAACTGCTGAGTCGTCCCGGGAACTGTGTCCTATCGCTGGTGAGACGATCGATTCTGCCTGTTGATGCTGGCTTCAAGCCTCGATGACGACGCTGTTGGCACGTTGCTGCACTATCAGGAGTTCCTTCACAGCGGGGGGTCAGAGGCCTTTCTGGTTCGAATCCAGGTCGATCCGGACATGACACTGCTCTGACGAGTTCAGGAATGCCGTTCAGACTGAACAATACACTGGGCGTCCAGGATACGTTTGCAGGACGAGAAGTGACGGCGATCGGCCGCAGGCGATCTGGAGATCTGGTCAGGCACGTGCTAGTCTCCGGCCGTTCGTTCTCCGGTTGAACGCACATATTCGATCGCGGCTTCCTCGTTCGATCGGCTGTTCGTGCGGGAGCAAAAAGTGGCGACTGAAATTGAATTTCACAATAAACAGAAGCCGAGAACCATCGTGTCGTTCGCCGGCATTGGTCACGGAATGGGGGCCATCCAGCAGGCCGAATTTTTTCGGCTGACTGAGAAAGAATTCAACGTATTATTTGTGAAGGACACGGCACGATCCTGGTACAACCAACTCGACATTCCACTCATCCGCAGCCAGCTGAACGATCAGCCGGTCATCACCATTGGAAACAGCATGGGTGCATTTCATGCCGTCATGTTTGCCATGGACCATCCCGTGGAGAAAGTGATCGCGTTTGCGGTCCAGTATTCCATTCATCCTCAAATCGTCCCGTTTGACACGCGCTATCGGCAGTATGCGGATGCCATGGACGAATGGAAATATCGCGAACTACAGTTCAACGAAACCACGGAGTACCACTTCATCAGCGGTGACGGGCGGGAGGAGCTGAAGCATCTGGACTTAATTCCCGATCAGAGCAATATTCGCAAGACCGTGATCCCAAAGGCTGGTCACAAGGTGGCTCGGAAGCTCAAGGATCAGGGCCGGCTGTACACGCTGATCGAACAGATTCTGTGAGCTGCGACGGATCTGCGATGTCCTGATCACGCCGCCTGGCGGTCGGAACTCGGCGCCTCGTTTTCAGCAGTCGGTTTTTCCGACCGGATGGACAGTCGCGTCCACAGCTTGACTGCGCGACAGACGACATCGTCAGCCGTCCGCATGAGCTGGCCCAGCAGGGGATATCGAATGTTAATCCCCTCGGGCACGATGGTCCTGCCGGTGTGCCTTACGTACCGCAATTCATCCTGGTCGAGTTCTTCGAAGTACGCGAATCGAGCCGCATTGTCCCGGCATTGCGGTTTCAGATCCCGGCGAAGCAGCTGCAGGAACTCTTCGACGGTCGCCGGATTGTGAGAGATATTGAGTTCATCATACAGAGATGGCCCGAGTATGATCGCAGGCTTGTTCATCCAGCAGGCTTCAATGGTGACTGAGGATCCGAAGGTCACCACCAGGTCGCTCCATTCAACCAGCGTGTAGGTGTTCGCCGTGTCCGTTGGTTCATACACCCGGACATTTGGCAATTCAGCAACTGTCCGAAACGGTGCCACGACGTCGCCGGCAATGTCCGCCTGATTCGGATGAAACCGAACGCAAAACAGATAATCCGGATTTTCGCGACAGGCCCGTTCCACGATGGGAGCGTAATTGAGAAACGGAGAAACCCATTCTTTGCCGAGTGATTCAAATTCGTCCTGGCTACTCAGGAAGATGCCGATCTTTTTTTGAAATCCTTCCGCACTTGGGGGTTGGAAGGCAGCGGCGTGCTTCCTGGCATACGGATTGTCACGCGGCGCGCGTCGACGTTGATAAAAATCCTCGGCCACATCGTAGTCGATCGGCTGTCGAAGAATTCTCTTCTGAATCTGCTGTCGATCGTGCGCCGTATGGCCATGAAAAATAATCGGTTTTTGGCGTGTGGTGACTTCGAATGTATTGAATGGAATTCCGAGGCGACGAGCGGCAATCAGGCAAAACCGCGAACAGGCGTGGCGCCCGTTGAAGACTTCGATTCGATCGGGCGATTCACGACGAACAAGTGCATCCATGGACCGCAACAGCCCCTGGGCCGTCCTGTAGTATCGCCTTCGAATTCGTCCGATCAGGGAATTTCGCGGGACCTCACCGTTCATGGTGCGAAACGTCGTGGTGATCCCGCTTTGAACTCCTTCTGCCAGTTCACGTCGGTCCTGGAGGGTCAGTGGATGTTCTCGGTCTTCCGTTGACACCGGCGTCGTCAGTGGCACCGTCTGCAGGCCTGCGCCTGCTGCCGTCGTCCTTGCACGCGTTCGGCAGACAAGGCATGCAGCCGGGTTGCCGGAATAGTTGACGGCACACGTTCCCGAACGGCTGTTGCAATAACTCACCAGCACCTGGTGACCGGCATCCTGGAGCTCTTTGGCACGTGCGACCGCGATCAGCGTGTGCTTTCGCCAGAGCGGGTAGGCCAGATGCACCACAATTGTCTGCTGGCTGTCCGCCACTTGATTGCTTCGATTCGCTGGAGTGTCGTTCAATGGTTCTGTCCGTAGAACAGGAGGCGGTATCAAGATCCGTCCGTCAACGATTTGTCCGGTGCTTCATTTGACAACGGTTGCACCTGACGGCCTGGCAGCAATCCGTGAGTGCGATTCGAATCGGTTCAGCAGCGACATGATTGAGTCATCCAGCTGACCGGAAAGCCGATCGGCAGCTGCTTCATTCAAATGAGTGATATCCGTGTAGTCCGACATCACGTAACTTTCATCGAATGTGAAATCGATGAGGACGACGTCGTCGGTGGTATAGCCATCGATGAATTTCATGAATTCATCGATTTCACCATCCCGGTACGCGTTGTTTTCTTCCACGCGAATGGGGAGCATGCACAGAAACACCTGTGTGCCATGTTCGCGGCAGTCGGCCAGGATGCGTTCGAAGTAGTCGACCTGCAGCGGCAGTCGCACCGTCGTGCGGTCAGTTCGGTCCGACGGCCTGGCGGTGCCAGGCTTAATGTACTGTCCGTTATCCCGCAAAAAGGTCCGGCCGTTGTCCGGAACAAAAAGGTACTTGGGATTGAGCGATCGAATGTACTTCTTCAGCCGCAGTTTTTTTTCCGCATAAGGCCGTGGCTCGTAGTCGGCCATGTAGGCTTCGCCCAGATAGGGCGCATAGAGATGATTGCGATAGTGTGAGATGAATTCGAACTGAAAAAAATCGACGCCGATCACCAGATACCGAAATGCTTTTCCTCGATCGCGCAACCATTTCAGTTTGTAGTACATCTGATTGTAGGTGTCGTTATCACAGGCAAAATTGAACGTTGGTGTCGAGAAGCGGTCAGGATTGAGGCCACGATAAACTCTGGAGTTTCCGAGAATCAGCAAATCGTAGTCTCGTGACTCTGCATGCCTGAATGCGTGATCGGTCTGTGTCTGAGCACTGGGGCCTTTGGCTCGTTCGAGCAACTGGGGACCGTACACGATTCCGAATGGGAACCAGGGGATGTACAGGAGCAACGGCGCAAAGATGAACTGCAGAACCCGTTTTCGAAACTTGCGGATTTCGTCATTCATCGCCTTGGCGCCTTCTCCATTTACGACTGCAACGGAATTCCCGTCAGCATGACTGCCGAATGCATGTCCGGAAACCTGCCGATCGCTACGCTGCCATCCGGCCGGTCGACTGCAGTTCCTGTCGTCGCTCCGCCGAAACGCCGTCAAATTCGTAGCCCAAAAACTCGATATCTTTTGCCAGACGACGGGCGACCAGCTCTCTCAAATCGTCCGTATAGAACTGTCGATAATCGGAATGATTCGATCGATTGTGCCTGGGCAGGGGCGGGGCAACGCCGATCCGGTCGCACACCGTCGCAAAATCCTGTGACAGCGTTTCAAAGTAACCCACAAAGTCCACCAGTTGGCTTCCCCGTCTGTCACAAATGCGGGGTGCCTGGAAAGTTTCCCGACGAGTCGTCCACTCGTCAACGAATTCCGGGAACGACAGCGCTGCGACTCGCTTTCGATACCGATGGTTCGGACGTGTCGGGATAAAGTTGTACAGCGAAACCAGGAGGTCCCATGGATTCCGGACAAAACAGAATTTAAACAGCTGCCGAAACACGGATGTCGGCAGTTGCCGCTGAACGTCTGCCGCACTGCAATGACCTCGAAATCGCTTTCTCCGCCATGGGCTCAAATGATTCACGTGAATCCCAACTCCTGCCAGCAGCCGATTCTCCCATAGCGTTTCCGGCCTGCACGCATATTCGCTTAGACAGTTCGTGATGCTTGTTCCGGCTGTCTTTGGAATGTGGATGAACAGGAACTGTTTGTCATACGATAGGAGCATCCCATGAATCCTCACTGGCCGGCCGCCTCTGCCAGACGGGCTGTCCGGACACGCCGCAGTCGTTTACTGCTATGCGGCTTTGGCGGAGCCGCGTGCGTCGTCGAGTCCATCGTCCGCGACGGTATGTCGTAGTTGGGGGGTTTTCGACGAGTCGAGGCCCCACAGATGGGGAGATCGAAACTTGTCAGCCAGTCGATGAAACTCTTCAGGCGTGATTCCGATGTACTCCATCACTTCCTCGAAGTAGCGATCCGGAAACTCACCGTCAAATCGTTTGACCAGGGCGACTCCTTCGTCACGGGTCACATGGGAGTTGCGGATCTCCTGCGATGCGTCATAGGTGGTGCGTCCAATACCAAACTTGATATACGTGGTGTAGTAGTGCAGGTCATCGATCTTATCATCGATGCTGTTGTACTTGCTGTAGGTTCCCTGCGTCCGAAATGGACGAGCCTTGAATCCCGTATTCTCCACGGCGTAGTAGTAAACCTCCTGCGGCGTCCATTTCAGGTAGTAGCCCAGGTAGTGGACCTGGACATCGGTACGGCTCAGCTCGTCGGCCTGTGCCGGCAGAAAACACATCAGATCGCTCAGCGAGACATCATGTTTCTCTTTGAGTTCTTCGATGGAAATGCCGCCAAGAAAGATGTCATTCAGATTTTGGAAGGTGTGGTACGAGCGATCTCGCAGACTGGTGGCGGTGTCAGCGATCGGATTTCCGTATTCCGCCTCATTTTCACCGTAGAAGACCAGCGGAATGCCCAGACGTGCGGCCAGCTTCGGTCCCAGGTTCTTTTGCCCCAGGATGAATGTCTGGAACGGGTGGAACAGGTTTTCGATCGACAACTTCGTTAACAGCTTCATCACGCGTCCGTTGCGCGTGAATGAAATGTTGTCGAACCCACCAACATCCAGCCAGTTCTTCCAGTTCTCGTAACCATATTCGGTGTACAGAATGGGTGGCCACGTGACGGTGAGTGGGTTCATTCCATACTTGTACTTGAGGACATGCGCCTGATAGGCGCTGTCCTTCCCGCCACTGCCGGGGACGATGCAGTCATAGCTGCCATCCCGACTGCGGTGCTGGTCGAGCAGCTGCAGCAGCTCTTCTTCCCGCTGCTGCCAGCCAATGCGTTCCTTGTGCTCGGCAACCCGACAGGCATCGCAAATACCCTCGTCGTCGAATGCCAGTGTTGTCTTCTTTGAATCGATCGTGTGTCGAAATTCGACGGCAGATGCCGGCCGCTGGTTTGACATCACACAGCGCTGGCAAAATCTGACTTCGGAGGGAAGACCGTAGTAGGCCTCATGTGTCTGCGGCATCAAAGATTCCTTTCTTTGGCAACCGTCTGCTGAAGCGCTGAGAGACTCAACGAAGGGACCGTGCCCAGTTCTCGTAGAGCCTCAACCCCGCCTGAGCGCTTTTTTCCGGGTGAAACTGGCAACCAAGGATACTTCCCCTCAACACAGCAGAGCAATACCGAAACTCGCCGTACATCGTTGTCGTCAGCCGGTCCGCTTCGGGGACAGACTGGGCACAGTACGAATGCACGAAATACATGAATGTATTGTCGGAGACGCCGTTGAGGACAGGTTCACCACCGCGACCGTTCGCAAATTCAATGCGATTCCAGCCGACATTGGGAACACGAAGTTGTCTGCCGTTCAGGATTTGATCAGGAATGCGGACGATTTTCCCGGAAATCAGCCCCAGCCCCTCATGCTCCCCAAATTCTTCGCTGCCCTCGAATAACAGCTGCATTCCGAGGCAGATTCCAAATAACGGCTTCCCCGCTTCGGCGGCCTGCTGCAGCGGCTCCGTGAGTTGCAGATCATTGAGACTCTGCATGGCATTTCCGTAGGCACCGACACCCGGCAAAACGATGCCGTCAACCGTTTGCAGCTCGTCGGCCGAATCAGAGACGAAGGCATCCAGACCAATGTGCGCGCATGCCTGCTGAATACTAAACAGATTTCCAAGTCGGTAGTCGACGATCTGGACTCGAGGCTGAGTCATACTGAAGTCACCTGCGGACGGACATCGATGGCGCAACCGGCCAGACTGTCTTTCAGCCGGGGCAGGCCCACGGCTTGAATCCGACTGACACCGCGACCGCTGCGGAGGAATTCTGTATTTCCCTCTCCGGACTCTTCCTCGGCCCTGTCGAGCTGCCGCACAGCGTCGTAGTGCAGGAGACTGGCAATCGCCACGGCATCGACACCGGTGGATTGAATGACGTCGGCCACATGACTGACGTTGCCTGGCCCACCATGCGCGATCACAGGAATGGACACGGCGTCCGCGATACGTTTGGTCATTTCATGATCGTATCCGTCGCCCGTTCCATCGCGGTCCACCGATGTCGCCAGAATCTCTCCCGCACCAAGAGCTTCGGCTTTTTGGGCCCAGGTAACGGAATCCATCCCTGTGTACTCGCGACCATTGTCCGTGTAGGCCTGCCAGGTTCCATCCGGCTGACGAATACTTTCAATGGCAACAACGATGGTGGAGGCGCCGAACCGCAATGCGGCCTCACTGATCAATTTCGGGTTTCGGATCGCCGCGGTGTTGATTGCCACTTTATCAGCGCCGGCAGACAGGACCGCTGAAATGTCTTCGAGTGACCGCAGGCCACCGCCAACCGTCAAGGGAATGAAAATGTCTTTCACAGTCCGTGAAATGAAGTCGTGAAGACTGTTTCGCTCGTAAAGACTGGCCACCACGTCCTGGTAGATCAGTTCGTCGGCGCCATGCTGATAGTAGAAGCTGGCGAAATCTTCCGGCCGGCCCAAAACACGCAGCCCTTCGAGGTGAATTCCCTTAACCAGATTCGGGCCTTTGATGTCAAGACGCGGGATGACGCGTACGGTGGGCATTGCAGGTTCAGTCTGTGTGTTGATTCAATGTCGCGAGCCTGTTGGCTCGCTCTGAGCAGTCCGACGATGGCCGACCGGCTCTTCCAGGACTCGACGGACCAGTGCTGACAACTGAAATGCACCGTGTGCTGAAAGGTGATCCTGGTCCTTATACGCGGCGACACCGTCGATCGCTGTTCGGCAACGACCTGCCCGGTCCGTCACCAACGGGACCGGATCCAGGTATCTTACGGATGTGTCGGCCACCGAGTCCAGCAGCTTGTTGATCGCTGCGAATCGCGATCGGTGTTCATTCACGGTCACCGCCAGATCATTCAAATCGCGTTGACGAATGGCAAGTTTGAGAATTGTCCCGGGAGTATGGTGCGGCTGAAACGGAACCTGTCGCAGGATCCAGGTCTGAGCACCGGCAGCTCGCAATCGCTGGCAGGTTTCTCTGAGGGCTTTGAGGAAGACAGACTCTGCTTCGGCACACGAACATGATGTCGTGCTGCAATCGCAGATCAGGTGACTTCGATCGCCTTTGGCTCCACCGTAGACGTACATATTCCAGCGCGCAGCCAAAACGACGTGACGGATCCCCTTCACCTGCACGAATTCAAGGATAGTCCGGCCATAGTCGACAGGCTGGAGACACTTTCGCAGTGGCCAGGCACCGGCGAGTGGAGGGATCCCCGGCTGTGCGGCAACAAAGACGCCGCGCTCGAGCTCCTTTCCGATGACATCAAATGGCGGCATGACGCTCATCGCATGACTGTCACCCCACAGGAGCACGGTCGGTTGACCGGCTGATCGCCGGTCGCCGATCAAAGGCACCAACGACGGGTCGGCAATGTCGTCGTATCTCACGAAGTCGGGAATCTGGTACGGTTCACTTTGGTGAGCGTAGATTTCTACGGGAAAACGCTGTGGCAGTCCCTCAGACTGCATGACGACGACCCCGCTCCCGATCAAAACAATCGAAAGCAGGCCGGTGGCGGTCAACAGCTGAGCCCGCCGGGGAAACAATCTGGCGGTCCGGACCGGAGTTTCGACAAACTTCCAGGACAGAAAGGCGATCGGCCAACAGGCTGCCAGAACCAAAACCCTCAACGGCAAAGTGAATCTGTCAATCAGGACGTACCTGGCGAACACAAACAGTGGCCAGTGCCAAAGATACAGAGAGTAAGAGATCCTGCCGGTGAAAGCGAAAGGGCGGCTGGCAAGGATCCGCCCGCTGACGGTCAGTCGTCGCCGGTTGGCATGGATGAGCATTGCCGCCCCCAGACACGGAGGCAACGCGGCGATTCCGGGGAACGCTACGGTATCGTCGTAGCACATGGCGGGGAGCAGGATGAGGGCCAGCCCGCTCCAGGACAAAACCTCACTCGTGACCCCATTGGGTGCGTCGGTGGCATGCCGCGACCGATGCAGAATCGCCAGCAGGACTCCGATGTCGAACTCCCAGATCCGTGATGGCAGGAGAAAAAAAGCTGCCGCTGGAAAGTATGTCGAGGCATACACGGACCATGCTGCTGAGATCAACAGGAAGCATAACACTCCCCAGGCCGCGTTTCGCAGACCTCGCCAGAGCAGACAAATCATCACCGGCGGAAACACGAGGTAAAACTGTTCCTCGACGGCCAGCGACCACGTGTGCAGTAACGGGAGAAGTTCTGCACCAACAGCAAAGTAGCCGGTGTTGTTCCAGAACAGGCCGTTGGCATAAAGCAGAGGCTGAGCAATCACGCTCTCAGACATTTCCGCCAGGTGTTCCGGGACGAACAGCACCAGACCCACCGCAAAACTGACTGCGACCATGACAGCCATGGCCGGAAATAACCTGCGGATTCGCCGTACCCAGAAGTCTGTGAAGCGAAATTCTCCGGCTGTAATGTCACGAATGACGATGTGACTGATCAGGTAACCGGAAATCACAAAAAACACGTCCACGCCGACGAAGCCGCCGACGAACGCCAGGTCGGCATGGAACAGCAGAACCAGGCCAACAGCGAGTGCACGCAGACCATCAATATCATTTCTGTGCTTTGGCAATTCCACGCGCAGGATACCCCGATACTGTCAGGGTTATTTCCGGCCGACTCAATTCGTCGTTGAAACAGCACGAGGGGAATCACTCCGATCCCGCGATCAGTGTTGTTTGAACTGAATTCAGGCAGGAACCCTGGTTCTTCCACCGATGACAACAATTCAATCCGGTCGTGCCGCAATCAGCGCCGTCGACACGTGGAGATTGCTGCCCCCTCGCCCCCGAGGGTTACTCTGGTCTGATGCACGGTTGGAATATCGTTTTTTTGTTTTGTGAATGATCAGGCGGCGGTTTGGTATTCGGCGTAGGCAGTCTGTCGTTTCGAGGCGACGGTTTTTCCCATGTTGT
>JBDOMX010000165.1:0-2748 GCA_039831615.1 Planctomycetaceae bacterium | reverse complement strand
GGGTGATAACTTCGCTACCAATTGTTGTAATCCGGGCACGGCAGCGTCAAATCCGGGAATGTAAAGGACATCGCAACTGTGAGCGTTGCATAACCGACCGTGTCGGTTCGCCGGGCTAACGACTTTTCTTGGCGCGGTCGAGAGCTTTTCGACGTTGGGATCGTCGAGCAGTTTTTCGCTTGGCTTTGTTGCGTGCCTCGGCGGCGCGGTGCTCTAGTCGGTACTGAGGGTGCTCGGCAAGCCAGCGATCGGGCAGCAAGCAGCCGACCTCATTGTCGGACAACGTTGGTAGTCGAGTAAAGACGTCGGCCAAGTAGGCGCGCGGGTCGATGTGGAGCCTCCGGCAAGTTGCGGTCAACGTGTAGAACACCATCGCGGCCGATCCGCCTTGCGGGCTGCCGAAGAATAGGTAGTTCTTTTTCCCAAGCACGGGTAACTTCACAGCCCTCTCGGCCGCATTGTTGTCGATGGGAATCGCGCCCGATTCAAGAAACCGCGAGAAGGCGTCCCAGCGTTTGGTCATGTAACTAATCGCGCCGCGTAATTCATGCTTTGGCCTCAACTGCTCCAACTGGACGTCCATCCATTCTTTGAACTTCGAAAGCAGCGGGCGCGACTCGACCTGGCGCAGCTCGTGGCGGGCGTCGTCCGTCAGATTTCTGGCCCGGTCTTCAATATCGAAGAGCCGCTGGAAATATCCCAGCGCCGTGCTCGTTTGAGTGGTGGCCCCCAAGTGGTGCAGTTCCTCGAACTTTCGTCGAGCGTGCACATGACAGCATGCCCATTGCATGCGATCCGACCACTCGGCCTGCAAGGATTCATATCCGACGTAAGCGTCCGATAGCAGCACTCCCTCAAATCCATCGAGGAACTTTTCGGGGCCAGCGCGGGTGCGGTCTTCGGTAAAGTGGAATGTCGTGTATGGATGAGCCGTGTCGCCGACGACTGCCCACAGGTAGGTCGTCGCCGTGCGCGGCAAATCAGGATCCAGCATTTTTACAGGCGTCTCATCGACGCAGATCACGCTCGACTGCAATGCCGTTTGCCGCATTGGAGCGACCAAACGCTACAGAGGTTCCGCCAAACGGATCATCCAACGGCAGATGGTACTTCGTGGAATCGAAACGCCTTGCCGTAGCAGGCGTTCTTCCTCTCGGTAGTAGGGAAGGTGATCGGCAAAGTGATCCACCGCCAAGCCCGCCAGAAGGGCCGGACCGACAAAACAGTCCAGGATTCGTGGCGTGCGCGAGGCAGCGAGCATGTTCGTTTCCGTCGCATCCTCGCTGTCGGCGGCCAGCATCTCCACATACTCTTGGACAACATACATCGAGGCTGGCTCGGATTCGATCCATTCACCGGCCAACTTGAGAAATCGACGTACATCTTCCCTGCCACGCAGATGCTCGGGAATATCTTCATCGCTAAGTTCACGCACAACTTTGCGTCGAGGCAACGCCTCGGGAAACACTCGCTTTCCACGGCCCTTGCTGCGGCGACGGCGTGCCGGCGGTTCGCTTTCATCCGAAACAGTTTCTTCGTCCGCCTCGGAAGGATCACCAAGCGATTGTGACTCAAACAGTAAAGTCTGGCGAGGATCCTCAAACCGCTCTCGGCGACGACCGAACAGAGACCGTTTGAAGAGCTCGACTTCCTTGGCTAGCGCCTTGAGTAAGTCCTGCTGCTCATCGATCGTCTGTTGCTGTTGAGCAATCGTCGCATCGCGTTCTTCGATTAACCCGATGAACTGATCTGGAGATAAATCATCCATGACATGCGATTGTCAGTTAAGTTCGGTGACACTGACACCATCATGCAAAAATACAGGAATTTTGCAAGAGCCGCGGACACGCTTTTTCAGTTGACGCTTGTGACAGCCTGTCGGACATTTTGCCGATAGCGTACGCGCCGCTTGGCTGACTGCAAGTCAATGCCGTTAATGATTAGCGAGAGCTGCGTCACGTCGATCTCCAAGTGCTGGGCGTCGTCATCGCGATCCGGCCACTGAAACGTACCGGCCTCCAAGTACATGTACCAGATCCAAAACCCTCGACCGTCCCATCCCAGTAGCTTCATTCGGTCAGCGCGGCGATTGAGAAACACAAACCAGTGTCCGCAGGTTGGGTCTTGTTGCAATAACGATTCCGCGACCTGGCACAGCCCTCGGAAACTCTTTCGCATGTCGACCGGAGTTGCGCACAGAAAGACCCGTGTCTGGTGGGAGAAGTTCAGCATGACCGTTCTCGCACGGCGTCTAGGACCTCGCGTAGCAGATGGCAGTCGCTGTGAGGTGGGAGAATGACGCGGCATCCATCCGGCAACACCACCTCAATCGACGGTTGCGCGACTGCTGGCGGAGGCTCGGGAAGTTCGATGGGTACAAAATCGGCCGCGGTCGGGGCCTCCGTATCATCCGCCAGTTCCGAAAGCTTGCGCCGCCAGTTGAAAAATGAGCCGCCAGAAACATCCTCTTGTCGGCAAAAGGCGGAAATAGACAAGCCACTGGCCGCCTGTCTCCGGATCAACGCTCGCCAATACAATTCCCGTTCCGTGCTCCGACGTCGTGCCATTGCTCGTCTCCCCATCGCTAGTCCAAGGAAATAGTCCCAGACTAACCGACCCAACAAGACGGCCTGCTATGCAACGCTCACACGGAACGCCATGGACGAATCGTTCCGGTTTTGCCATGAAGGCAAGATCCAAGGTGCTCGTCCGTGAAGCGATGATCTCTTCGGCCAGGCCGTGGTGCAA
>JBDOMX010000224.1:0-2750 GCA_039831615.1 Planctomycetaceae bacterium | reverse complement strand
GTGTCGAGCATTCAGTGCCATCTGCCGGCGGAACGGAAGAGTGGAGTGAGAGAACGAAGCTGGAATGTCTGCAGCCTTGCGCGCCGATTTAAGTACCTGATTGACTGACCCGCTGTCCTGTGACTGAAACCACCAAAAGTCCAGACCCAGAATGATCATTGAAGGCTTCAATTCAAGCAGCTTATCAAGACAATTCGACAGGTCGATTGGATGCTGGACAGACCCACCAGCAGAATAAAAATTACCCTGGGGCAGTTTCGAGAACATTCGACCTCGAAACTGCATGACTCTTGAAGATCCCACAGCGACAACAGTGGCACCAGACTTTTCAACCATGGGCAGCTTCAGGTAAGTCCCCGCGGACAGGTAGGCACTGTTCCAGAGCACAGGAGCCTCTGACGCCCGTTGGTTGATTTCCGCGGCAGATAAATCCTCCCCAACAGAACGTAACATCCACCGGTACGACACCAGAATCGGCAACGCAACGATCAAAACAAAAAGACAAACGAGAGGCACTGTTTGAGAAACTCTGCCAGTGCCAATCTGTCATCGATCCCGGAGTTGCGTGAATCCTCCGTCTGCCGTGCGAAGTCCATATCCGTCCCAATTCAAAACTGAAAGTAAATGAATGGCGTTCTTTCAAATGATCCAAGAAAGAACAGGATCAGAATACCCACCGAATACACAAGCCAGCGAACTGGTCGACTGAAACGATCCAGCTTCATACTCGAATCGTCGCTGCCGAAAGCGGCTTCGAATAGAATCAGGATCAACGGAAGTAACATGAAGTAGTCCGCCTCGATCGTTGCGACGCGATGACTGGCGGCAGGTGCCCAGGAGAATATTCGAGATATGATCACAAAGGACTCGGACAAAGACGCCGATCGAAAAAACACCCACGTCAGGCAGATCAGATGAAAGCAGACGACGGTGTTCAGGAAGCGAGCGACAGTATTGCGAGATGAAAAAAAAGGGGGAATAAAATAGAGCATTCCATGGACGGCACCCCAGACCACGAACGTCCAATTGGCACCGTGCCACAGTCCGCTAAGAAGAAACGTGGCCAGAACATTCAGCAAACGGCGCAGCTTTCCCAGGCGATTGCCGCCCAGCAACGCAACGTAGACATATTCTGAAAACCACGACGACAACGTAATGTGCCAACGTTGCCAGAATTCACGTGGTGATTGAGACAGATACGGACGTTGAAAATTCCGCGTCAACCTGATTCCGAACAAAGCAGCTGTTCCGATTGCGATCCAGGTATAACCAGCGAAGTCTCCGTAGATCTGAAACGCAAAACAATAAGTTGAAATCAATAGGTCATGTCCCGACGCAGAATCGAATTTTCCGAACGAAGCATCCACGATTGGCGACAGATTATCCGCCACAACACACTTCAGCAGGTACCCGTAGAGAATACATCTTAAGCCGTAGCGAGCGTTCGCCGGATCAAACGATTGACGCACACGGAGCTGTGGCAGCAGATGCGAAGCCCTCTCGATCGGGCCGGCGACAAGCTGAGGGAAAAAGGCCACGAAGAGAAAGAAATCGATCGGCCGGGGGCAGGCTCTGCACCGTCGGCGATAGACGTCGATCGTGTAACTCAGCGTTTGAAAGGTATAGAAGCTGATTCCGACCGGCAGCACAATGTTGAGCGTTGCCCAGTCGGCTTTGAGACCGACCACGTGAAACAGCGAGATGGCGGATTCAGCGAAGAAGTTAAAATATTTGAATGCTCCCAGCAGACTGAGATTCACGAACAGGCTGACCTGCAGCCAACGTGCTCGCACGCGATCCGTTTCACCGGTCGAGATCCGCAGTCCGCAGAGGTAATCGACACAGCTGGAAAACCAGATCAGTATCAGAAAACGCCAGTCCCACGCGGCGTAAAACACGTAACTTGCAGCGAGGAGAATGCACTTTCGAGCCTGGTGTGATCCGCATAACCAATATGCCAAAAACACCGAGGGCAGAAAAACACAAAATACAAGACTGTTGAAAGCCAATGACTACTCCTGTCGATGATCGCTCTGCTGAAGCATATCGAACGCACAGAGATGCAACATCCCGGCTTTGGCCCACAGTGATTCAGAAGGCCTGAGGAACACTGTAATCGACTGACCCGCGTAGTTAACCTTCTTCTGCTTCCGCTCTTTCTGTACAACGTCCCGGCAGATCACGCCACCAGAAATCTCTGCCCACGGCATGAGGAAATCACAGGGATGAGGATCCAGGAACGACATAGTGCAGGCCACCGCCTGCGTTGCTCAGTTCGCCGTTATGGGTTCGCGGCCATGCTTCCGATTGCGTATGTCCTCATCGCGTGGGGACATTGGGGCATTTGTCGGTCTGAACTCTACCCGTTCGCACCGTGGTCGATGTTCAACAACATACCGAATTCCGTGACTCGATATGTGCTGTTTGTCCAGGATGCTGACAATCGTGAAATTGCGGAAGCAGTGCCGCTGTGGGAGTGTTTTCCCGACGGCGTGAAGGCCCTGCCCCTGCCAGTCTATCGAGCTCAGGCAAGACTAGGGCTTGCTATTGAAGCACAACAGCTTGAGCCCGCGATTCAGGCTCGAAATCTGATTGTATCATTCCTGCGATCGGAACTGGGCGGCGGGACAGCGGTGCTGCTGAACCAACTCTTTCACCCGACAGAAATGTACCTCGACGACACCACGCGAGAGAACCTCAAACTGCATGTTCTGAGTTTCTAAGCCGACTCACATAAACCCGACAAAGCC